>NZ_JBWKFL010000016.1:0-25261 GCF_056434305.1 Streptomyces sp. NPDC044061
GCGATGGCGGGCAGGCGCAGGGCTGCGGTCCGGAACGTGCCGTGGGGCCGCTCCGCCGTGCCCTCGGACCGCGGGAAGAACTCGTACCAGGAGCCGTACAGCGCCCGCTCCCGCTCCACCAGCAGCGGCATCGCGTCGGAGGCGGTGACCAACTCACGCAGCGGATGGCGGTGCAGCACCGCGTCCACCTCCGGCGACAGCGCCCCCGCGAGTCGCCAGGCGGCCGGCCGGCCCTCGTCCCGCAGCGCGGCGGCGGCCTCCCGTACGACCCCCCGCCGCTCCTCGGGGACACCGGCGGCGGCCCGCTCGTACAGCCGTGCGCCCTCCTCCAGGACCAGGCCGGTGTCGATGCCCGCCGGGATCTTGATCTGTGCGTGGTGCCGCCAGGTGGCGACCGGGTCCGACCAGGCCTCCACCGTGTAGGTCCACTGGCCCGGTTGGTCCGCGGTGACGGTGGCGCCCCAGCGGTCGGTGCCCGGGGCGAGTTCGCGCATCGGGGTCCAGGGGCCGGGGCGGCCCTCGGGATCGCGGAGCACGACGTTCGCGGCGACCGCGTCGTGCCCCTCACGGAACACGGTGGCCGAGACCTCGAACGACTCGCCGGCCACGGACTTGGCGGGCCTGCGCCCGTGCTGGACCACGGGGCGCACGTCCAGGACGGGAATGCGGCCGACAGCGGTGCTCCCGTCCGGGGCGGCGCGCTGCCGGGGCGGAGCCGGGTCGAGGACGTCCTCCGCCGGCTTTCCGGTTTTCTTACCCGAAGTTTTCTTTCCGGCTGTGCTGCTGGTGGTCGAAGGTGCTGACGAGTGGTGCGTGGCGGGCATGACCGCTCCTGTCCGCGTCAACGTGGGTGTGGCGGATGGATGTGGGGAGGTGGGTCCTGCGGAAGAGCTGTGGTGCGGCTGTGGGGTTACCGGAGGAGCCTTCCCACCCTATTCGGGTGGGCAATCCGGCACTTTGTTAACTACTCACGCGTATGTCTACGCACAAGACCGGCCCCTTTTTCAAGTGCCCCCTACCACCGTCTCCACGCCCCCACCACGCTCCGACACCCGCGCCCGGTACGTCCCCACCGACCCCCCGGTAACCACTACCGTCGACACTGACGACAAGACGTACAGCGCCGTGCGTCTCACCCCGTAACGCGTCCGAGGTGGAAAGTGAAGGCGATCCGTCGGTTCACCGTCCGTCCCGTTCTCCCCGAACCCCTCCGGCCGCTGAGCGACCTGGCGCGCAATCTGCGCTGGTCCTGGCATGCGGAAACGCGCGACCTGTTCCAGTCCGTCGACCCCGAACGCTGGGCCGCCGCCGGGGGCGACCCGGTGCGGCTGCTGGGCGAGGTGCGTCCGGGCCGGCTCGAGGAGCTGGCCGGGGACCGGCGGTTCCTGCGGCGGCTGACCGCGGTCGCCGACGACCTCAACGACTATGTGACCGGCGACCGCTGGTACCAGCACCAGGACGAGGGGCTGCCGGCCGCCATCGCCTACTTCTCCCCGGAGTTCGGCATCACGGCCGCCCTGCCCCAGTACTCGGGCGGCCTCGGCATCCTCGCCGGCGACCATCTGAAGGCGGCCAGCGACCTCGGGGTCCCGCTGATCGGTGTCGGACTGCTGTACCGGCACGGCTACTTCCGCCAGAGCCTGTCCCGCGACGGCTGGCAGCAGGAGCACTATCCGGTGCTCGACCCGCACGAGCTGCCCGTCAGCCTGCTGAAGGAGGCCGACGGCACACCCGCCCAGGTCTCCCTCGCCCTGCCCGGCGGGAAGGCGTTGCGCGCCCGGATCTGGCTGGCGCAGGTGGGCCGGGTGCCGCTGCTGATGCTCGACTCGGATGTGGAGGAGAACGACCTCGGCGAACGCGGGGTGACCGACCGGCTGTACGGCGGTGGCAGCGAGCACCGGCTGCTGCAGGAGATGCTGCTGGGGATAGGGGGTGTCCGGGCCGTGCGGACGTACTGCCGGCTCACCGGGCACCCGCAGCCCGAGGTGTTCCACACCAACGAGGGGCACGCGGGTTTCCTCGGGCTCGAGCGGATCGCCGAACTGTGCGAGCGCGGGCTGGACTTCGACGCGGCGCTGGAGGCCGTGCGCGGCGGAACGGTGTTCACCACGCACACCCCCGTGCCCGCCGGGATCGACCGGTTCGACCGGGAGCTGGTGGCCCGGCACTTCGGGGCGGACGCGGAACTCCCGGGCATCGACATGCAGCGGATCCTCGCGCTCGGCATGGAGACGTACCCGGGCGGCGAGCCGAACCTGTTCAACATGGCCGTGATGGGGCTCAGGCTGGCCCAGCGGGCGAACGGGGTGTCGCTGCTGCACGGGCAGGTCAGCCGGGAGATGTTCGCCGGACTTTGGCCGGGATTCGACGCCGAGGAGGTGCCGATCACCTCCGTGACCAACGGGGTGCACGCCCCGACCTGGGTCGCCCCGGAGGTGCTCCGGCTCGGGGCCCGGCAGATCGGTTCCCAGCGGGCCGAGGACGCGCTGACCGTCGGCGGCTCCGAGCGCTGGGACTCGGTCACGGAGATCGCGGACCAGGAGATCTGGGAGCTGCGCCGCACGTTGCGCGAGCAGTTGGTGCTGGAGGTGCGGGAGCGGCTGCGTGCTTCCTGGCGGCAGCGCGGCGCGGGCAACGCGGAGCTGGGCTGGATCGACGGCGTGCTCGACCCGGACGTGCTGACCATCGGGTTCGCGCGGCGCGTCCCGTCGTACAAGCGGCTGACGCTCATGCTGCGCGACCGGGACCGGCTGATGGAGCTGCTGCTGCATCCGGAGCGGCCGATCCAGATCGTCGTCGCGGGCAAGGCGCACCCGGCGGACGACGGCGGCAAGCGGCTCGTGCAGGAGCTGGTGCGGTTCGCCGACGACCCGCGCGTGCGTCACCGCATCGTCTTCCTGCCCGACTACGGCATGGCGATGGCGCAGAAGCTCTACCCGGGCTGCGACGTCTGGCTGAACAATCCGCTGCGCCCGCTGGAGGCCTGCGGTACTTCGGGGATGAAGGCCGCGCTCAACGGGTGCCTCAACCTCTCCGTGCTGGACGGCTGGTGGGACGAGTGGTTCCAGCCGGACTTCGGCTGGGCCGTTCCGACCGCGGACGGCGTGGGCACCGACGCGGACCGCCGCGACGACATCGAGGCCGCGGCCCTGTACGACCTGCTGGAGCAGCGGGTGACGCCGCGGTTCTACGAGCGGGGACGGGGCGGGCTGCCCGACCGCTGGATCGAGATGGTCCGGCAGACCCTCACCCTGCTGGGTCCGAAGGTGCTGGCGGGCCGCATGGTCCGGGAGTACGTCGACCGTCTCTACGCGCCCGCCGCCCTGTCCCACCGTGCGCTCACCGCGGACACGGCCCGCGAACTGGCCGCCTGGAAGGCCAGGGTGCGTGCCGCCTGGGCCGGGGTGAGTGTGGACCATGTCGAGACGACGGCCGCGACGGCCAGCGCGGAACTGGGCACGACCGTGGGTCTTCGGGTGCGGGTGGGGCTGGGCGACCTGGGACCGGACGACGTGGAGGTGCAGGCCGTCTCGGGACGTGTCGACTCCGAGGACCGCATCACGGACGCCACGACGGTCCCCCTCAAGCCGGTGGGCACCCCCGATCTGGAGGGCCGCCTGGTCTACGAGGGTCCCCTCTCCCTGGACCGCACCGGTCCCTACGGCTACACGGTGCGCATCCTCCCGGCCCACCGCCACCTGGCCTCGGGCGCGGAACTGGGCCTCGTGACCGTGCCGTCGGAGGATGCGGTGGCGCGGGCGGGGGTGCTGCTGCGCTAGGGGCGCCGTGCCGAACGGTGCCGGGCCCCGCGACCGGGGCCCGGCCGCCGAGGGTCCGGATCCCTACGCCTCGTCCAGTCCCGCGCACAGCCGGCGCAGGACCACACCGCACCGGCGGGCGTAGGCGTGCTGCAGGGCCCGGGTGGCGGCGCCGCCCGCCTTCGCGTACCACTTGGCCGGGCGGCTGAAGGCCGCGACCGTCAGCCAGACCGTGCCGTCGCCGGTGCGGTCGACGACGAAGGCCTCCTCGCCGCACTCGGGGTGGCCCTCCAGGGTGCCGTAGGCCCAGCCGGCGCGGCGGGGTTCCTCGACGGTCCAGACGATGCGGCAGGGGGCCTTGATCAGGCCGGCGAGGGTGACAGTGACGTCCACGTCGGGGGCCGCGCGGTCGGCGGTGGCGTCGATGCCGACGCCCAGCGCGCGGTGCATCTCCCAGGTGAGGACCGCCTCGGCGGCCCGGTGGAAGACCTCGGTGCCCTCGCCGAGACGGGTGCGCACGAGCATCGGGTGGAAGCCGGGCGGGCAGAAGGTCGGGTCGTCGCGGGTCGCGCCGACCGGCTCGTAGGTGAAGTGCGCCGGGGACATGGGTCACAAGAGTAGGGCGGTACCCGGGTCGCTCTCCGCCCGGGTACCGCCCTGTTCCGACCTACCTGCTGTCAGCTGACGTTGACCGCGGTCCAGGCGGCCGCGACCGCCTTGTACTCGGTGCTGGTCGAGCCGTACAGCGCGGACGCCGCGTTCAGGGTCGCCGTGCGGGCGGCCTTGTAGTTGGTCGTCGACGTCATGTACGTCGTCAGCGCCTTGTACCAGACCTGCAGCGCCTTGGCGCGGCCGATGCCGGTGACGGTGGAGCCGTTGTACGTCGGCGAGTTGTAGGTCACGCCGTTGATGGTCTTCGAACCGCTGCCCTCGGCGAGCAGGTAGAAGAAGTGGTTCGCGACGCCGGACGAGTAGTGGACGTCCTTGTTGCCGACCGAGGAGGACCAGTAGTCGGCGGAGCCGCCGTCCTTGCTGGGCTTGTCCATGTAGCGCAGCGGGGTGCCGTCGCCGTTGATGTCGATCTTCTCGCCGATGAGGTAGTCGCCGACGTCCGAGGCGTTGTTGGCGTAGAACTCCACGCCGGTGCCGAAGATGTCCGAGGTGGCCTCGTTCAGGCCGCCGGACTCACCGCTGTAGTTGAGGCCCGCGGTGTTGGAGGTGACGCCGTGGCTCATCTCGTGGCCGGCCACGTCCAGCGAGGTGAGCGGGTGCGTGTTGCCGGAGCCGTCGCCGTAGGTCATGCAGAAGCAGCTGTCGTCCCAGAAGGCGTTCACGTACGAGCTGCCGTAGTGGACGCGGGAGTAGGCGCCGACGCCGTTGTTCTTGATGCCGCTGCGGCCGAAGGTGTTCTTGTAGAAGTCCCAGGTCTCCTGCGCGCCGTAGGCGGCGTCGGCGGCGGCGGTCTGGTCGGTGGTGGAGCTGGAGGCGGTACCCGTGCCCCACACGTTGTCCGCGTCGGTGAACAGCGTGCCGGTGCCGGACGTGCCGTGCTTCAGGTTGTACGTCTTGTGGCCGCCGCGCGTGGTGTCGTACAGCTGGTACGTCGAGCCCGACAGGTTGGTGTTGAGGCTGACGGTGCCCGAGTACAGCGTCTTGCCGGTGCCGGTGGCGTTCTCGATGCCCTGGTACTCGAAGAGCTTCTTGCCGGTGGCGGCGTCGGTGACGACGTGCAGCTGGTTGGGGGTGCCGTCGTCCTGCAGACCGCCGACGACCGTCTCGTAGGCGAGCACGGGCTTGCCGGATCCGGCCCAGATCACCTTGCGCGCGCCGTCCGCGGAGGACTTGGCCGAGCCCAGGGTCTTGGCGGCGCTGACAGCCTGCTTCTCCGCATGGGCGGCGGTGATCTGCGGCTTGAGCGAGGCCACCTTGACGGCCGACTTGGTCGCTCTGGTGACGCCCTCGGTCTTCCCCGACTTGGCGGTGTGGACGATCAGGTCGCCGCCGAGCACCGGCAGGCCGGCGTAGGTGCGCTCGTAGCGGGTGTGCACGGTGCCGTCGGCGTCCTTGACGACGTCCTTGACGACCAGCTTCTCCTTGGCGCCGAGGCCTATCGTCCGGGCGGTCTCGGAGGCGTCGGACTGTGCCTTCTGGATCAGGGTGGTGCGGGCCGCGGCGGACAGCGCGGTCGGGGCGGCCGCCGGCGACTTGGCGGCGGCCTCGGCCGGGGTCTGGGCGCTGGCACTGGTGGTCAGACCAGTGGAAAGCAGGGCTCCGGCGGCGACAGCGGTGGCGATGGCCAGAGTGGTGCGCTTGTGACGCGCGTAGAGGGGGCTCACAGAAGCTCCTTCTCGTGGGGGAGTCCGGACAGCGTGGGGTTACTGGCCGGAGAGTGTGGCGTTGCGAAGTTGCTGTGCTGCTGCGGCGGGTGGAGAGAGAGTGACATCGAGGACGCGTACATGTCAGGACCCCGAAGTGATGTTGGCCGAAAGCCGACTGTCCGACAATCGTTTCGGGAGTGTGAACGGGCGCCGTCCGAGGGGGTCGACCCCTCGAACGGCGCCCAGTTTCCGGGCCTGTGGCAGGCGGTTTACGGGAATGTCAGCTTCCAGCTGTTGATCTTCCCGGTGTCGTAGGTGGCCTGATCCTGCACCCGCAACTTCCAGGTGCCGTTGGCCGATTCGGAGGAGGCGTTGACCGTGTAGGTCTCGTTGACGTTGTCCGCCGAGTCGGAGCCGCTGAAGCTCTTCAGCCGGTACGCGGTGCCCGACGGGCCGACGAGGTCGATCACCAGGTCGCCGCGCCAGGTGTGCGTGATGTCGACGCTCACCTGGAGGTTGCTCGGCGCGTTCCCGGTCCTGCCGGAGACGGTGATGTTCGAGGTGACGGCCGGGCCGTTGTCCGGGATGGACACCGGGGTGGTGTTCTCGTACGACGTACCCCCGCCGCCCCCGCCGCCGGAGCGCGAGCCGACACCGACGCCCGCCCAGGCGTCCTGGACCGCCTTGTACTCGGCGCTGGTGGCGCCGTACAGCTCGCCGGCGGCCGCGAGGGTGCCGGTGCGGGCGCCCGCGTAGTTGGTGGTGGACGTCCACTTGGTGGTCAGCGCCCGGTACCAGATCTGCAGCGCCTTGTCCCGGCCGATGCCGGTGACCGGAAGGTTGTCCGCGGTCGGCGAGTTGTAGGTGACACCGTTGATGACCTTGGTGCCGCTGCCCTCGCTCAGCAGGTAGAAGAAGTGGTTCGCGGGGCCCGACGAGTAGTGCACGTCGATCCCGCCGATGCCCGAGTACCAGCTGTCCTTGGACGCGCCGTCCTTGCTGGGCTTGTCCATGTAGCGCAGCGGGGTGCCGTCGCCGTTGATGTCGATCTTCTCGCCGATGAGGTAGTCGCCGACGTCCGAGCTGTTGTTGGCGTAGAACTCCACGCCGGTGCCCATGATGTCGCTGGTGGCCTCGTTCAGGCCGCCGGACTCACCGCTGTAGTTGAGGCCCGCGGTGTTGGAGGTGACGCCGTGGCTCATCTCGTGGCCCGCGACGTCGAGGGCGGTCAGCGGGTCGGCGTTGCCGGAGCCGTCGCCGTAGGTCATGCAGAAGCAGCTGTCGTCCCAGAAGGCGTTCACGTACGAGTTGCCGTAGTGGACGCGGGAGTAGGCGCCGACGCCGTTGTTCTTGATGCCGCTGCGGCCGAAGGTGTTCTTGTAGAAGTCCCAGGTGACCGCCGCGCCGTAGTGGGCGTCCGCGCCCGCGGTGGCCGCGTTGGACGTGGTGCCGTTGCCCCAGGTGTCGTTGGTCTGGGAGAACAGGGTGCCGGTGCCCGAGGTGCCGTGGTTCAGGTTGTACGTCTTGTGGCCGCCGCGCGCCCCGTCGGTCAGCGTGTAGTTCGACCCCGACTGGGTCGTGGTCAGCGTGACCTGGCCGCTGTACTGGGTGTTGCCGATGCCGGTCCTGATGCCCTGGTACTCGAAGAGCTTCTTGCCGGTGGCGGCGTCGGTGACGACGTGCAGCTGGTTGGGGGTGCCGTCGTCCTGCAGGCCGCCGACGACCGTCTCGTAGGCGAGCACGGGCTTGCCGGAGCCGGCCCAGATCACCTTGCGCACGCTGTCCGCGGCGGACTTGGTGCTGCCGAGGGCCCGGGCCCGCTGCACCGCCTGCTTCTCGGCCGAGGCCTTCGGTACGGCCGGGGTGAGGTCGGCGACCTTCAGCGCGGCGTTGTCGGCCTTGATGACGGCCCTGGTCGCGCCCGACCTGGCGGTGTCGACGATGAGGTCGCCGCCGAGCACCGGCAGACCCGCGTACGTCCGCTCGTACCGGGTGTGCAGGGTGCCGTCCGCGTCCTTGACGACGTCGCGGGCGACCAGCTTCTCCTTGGCCCCGAGGCCTATGGAGCGCGCCGTCGCGGCCTTCTCGGCGTCGGCGTGCCGGATCAGCTCGGCGCGCTGCGAGGGCGAGAGCTTGAGGGCCACGTGGGCGGGGTTGACCTTGCCGGACCGGGGCCCGGCGGCCGGGGCGGCGCTCGCGGCGCCCGACTGGACGGCCGCGGCGATCAGGGCGGCGACGCCGGCGAGGGCGACGGTGGCGGTGCGGCGGTGTGCCGTGGGACGCGGTGCTGTGTGGGAGGTGCGTCTGCGAGAGTAGCTACTCAACACTGACTCCTTCTGCGTGACCGCGGGTCGCGCGGCCAGGGGAGACCGGACGGTGGGTTGGGGCGTCCGGGCAGAACAGGGCGTTACGCGGAACCAGGTGCAGGTGCGGAGCCGGCCCACACGAGCGTGCGAGAGCTGTGGGGTTGCTGTGAGTCGGCCGTGGGAAGAGTGGCAGGGAATCGGCGCATCTGTCAGGACCGCGTCACAAACTTGGCCGGAAACGGTTCGTTGACCGGATGTTCATGTTCGGTATGCGGATTGCTGGTCGGAGGGCCGGAGGGTGCTGCCTGCGCTGACGGCACGCCTTTCGGCGGGGCCGCATGCCGCACACGCCGGACGGGCGGCCCGACTGGCTTGGAAACAGCACTGGTCGGACCGAAACCCGCTACTCCTCGGGAGCGTCGCCGTGCCAGGTCTGCCACAGGGACGCGTACGCTCCGGCCGCCGCCACCAGATCCTCGTGCGTGCCCAGTTCGGTGAGGCGGCCGTCCTCCATGACCGCCACCCGGTCCGCGTCGTGGGCCGTGTGGAGGCGGTGGGCGATGGCGATGACCGTGCGGCCCTCCAGGACCGCGGCCAGGGCGCGTTCGGTGTGGCGGGCCGTGGTGGGGTCGAGGAGGGCGGTCGCCTCGTCCAGGATGAGGGTGTGCGGGTCCGCCAGCACCACCCGGGCCAGGGCCAGTTGCTGGGCCTGGGAGCCGTCGGTGGGATGACCGCCGGGGCCCAGCGGGGTGTCGAGGGCGGACGGGAGGGCGCGGACCCAGTCGTCGGCGCCCACCGCGGTCAGTGCCGCCCACAGGTCGGCGTCGGTCGCGGCGGGCTCGGCGATCAGCAGGTTGTCGCGGACCGTGCCGAGGAAGACGTGGTGCTCCTGGGTGACCAGGACGACCTGGCGGCGGAGCAGTTCCGGCGCCAGCGCGGCGACCGGTACGCCGCCGACCGTCACCGTGCCGGTCCCAGGGGTGTCGATGCCGGCGAGGAGCCTGCTCAGCGTCGTCTTCCCGGCGCCGGACGGGCCGACCACCGCGAGGCGTTCGCCGGGCCGTACCGTCAGGTCCACCCCGCGCAGCACCTCGCCGCCGCGCTCGTAGGCGTACCGCACACCGCGTACGTCGATCAAGTCGTCCGCCGGTCGCGGACTGCCGCCCTCCGTCTCCGCCCTGGGTGCCCGGGCCAGACCCTCGACCCGGGCGAACGAGGCGCCGCTGCTCTGCAGT
The DNA here is from genome assembly GCF_056434305.1 of Streptomyces sp. NPDC044061. Lineage (NCBI taxonomy): Bacteria > Bacillati > Actinomycetota > Actinomycetes > Kitasatosporales > Streptomycetaceae > Streptomyces > Streptomyces sp. NPDC044061. Next base: position 9,618 of record NZ_JBWKFL010000016.1, read on the forward strand.
TGCTCCACCCGCATCAGGATCTGGTCCAGCGGCTCGGTGAACTGCCGCAGGTACAGGGCCGCGGCCACCACCGCGCCCACCCCCACGGCACCCCGCTCGTGCAGCCACCCGCCGAGCAGCAGCACCCCGACCACGGGGACGGTGTACGTCACCTCGACCGAGGGGAAGAACACGGTCCGCAGCCGGAGCGTGTAGAAGCGGGTCCTGCGGGACTCCTCCAGCGCGTCCCGGCTCGCCGCGATCCGCCGCCCGCGCAGCCGGAACGCCTCGACCGTCCGCGCCCCGGCGGCGGTCGCCGCCACGATCTCGGCGACCTCCGAGGTGGCCGCGCCCTCGGCGAGGTAGCCGTCCCGGGCCCGGCGCAGGTACCAGCGCAGCGCCAGCTGGATCGGGGCGAGGCACAGCACCCCGAACAGGCCCAGCAGCGGATCGAGCGCGAACACCGCGCCGAGCACGAACAGCGCCTGCACCGTGCACACCAGCAGCTCGGGGCCGACGTCCCGCAGCGTGGTGCCGACGGTGGCGACGTCGGCCGTGCCGCGCGCGGTCAGATCACCGGTGCCGGCCCGCTCCACCGTCGACGCGGGCAGCGCCAGCACCCGATCGACGTACTCCTCGCGCACCCGCGCCAGCGTCCGCTCCCCGAACCGGTGCCCGACGTACCGCGCCCAGCGGGCCAGCAGCAGCTGGGCCAGCGAGCAGAGCAGGATCCACAGCGCCAGCCGGTCCACCGCCCCGACCCCGTGCCCCGCCCGCACTTCGTCGACGATCCGGCCGACCAGCCACGGCCCGGCGAGACCCGCCCCGGCCGCCATCGCGTTGAGCACCAGCGCGGCGGCGAACGCCCGCCGGTCGGCCCGCACCAGCCGCAGGGTCGCCCGCCGCACTCCGGCACGGTCCGCGACCGGCAGAAGTCCCGAACCCGTCGTCACAGCACGGCCTCCTCGGTGTCCTCGGTGTCCTCGGTGTCCCGGGCCACCAGGGCTCGGTAACCCGGTTCTCGTGTCAGCAGCCGTCGGTGGTGGCCGCCTGCCGTCACCTTGCCGTCGACCAGGAACAGCACCGTGTCGGCGCGGTCCAGCACCAGCGGCGAGGTGCTCGCCACCAAGGTCGTACGGCCCTGCCGGGCCGTCCGCAGCCGTTCGGCGACCGTGGCCTCCGTGTGCGCGTCCAGCGAGGAGGTCGGCTCGACCGCGAGCAGCACCTCCGGGTCGGCCAGCAGCGCCCGCACCAGCCGGATCCGCTGCCGCTGGCCGCCGGAGAGGCTGCGGCCCTGCCCGGCCACGGCCGAGTCCAGCCCGTCCGGCAGCCCGCGTACCACGTCCTCGGCGGCGGCCGCGTGCACCGCCCGGCGCAGCGCGGGCTCCTCGGCGGTGTGCTCGGCGGCGACGACATCCCTGAGCGGTCCGGCGAACAGGTCGGCCTCGTTGTCCGCGACCAGGATCCGGGTCCGCACGTCGGCCAACGGGACCGCGTCGAGCCGTACCCCGCCCCAGGTGACGTCGGTGGGCCCGTACCGGCCCAGACGGTCGACCACGGCGGCGGCGTCGGTGGGACGGGCGGCGGCCAGCGCGACCAGCCGGCCCGGCGCCACCCGCACCCCGGACGCCGGGTCGTGCAGCTCGGCCGGCCCCTTCGGTGCGGGCCGCCCGCCCTCGTCCGGCTCCGGCTCCAGCCGCAGCAGCCGTACGACCCGGCGGGCGGCCACCACCCCCCGGTTCAGCTCGTAGGCCATCTGCACGACGAACGCGACCGGCCCGATCAGCACCGCCACATAGCCGTACACCGACACCAGCTCACCCACGCTGATGTCGCCCCCGGCCGCCAGCCGGGCCGCGAGCCAGGTCACCACGGCCAGGAACAGCGTGGGCAGGCCCACCCCGAGCGCCTGCACCCAGCTGGCCACCGCGCCCACCCGGTAGCCCTGCTCGCGCAGCCGCTGCGAGTCCTTGCGGAAGGCGTCGGCGAACAGCCCCTTGCCACCGAGGCCGTTGAGGACGCGCAGTCCGCCCGCGAGGTCCCCGATGCGGGCAGCCAGCACGCCCTGCCGCTCCCGGTACTCGCTCTCGGCGCCCTGCAGCCGCAGCGTCAGCGGCCCGGTGAGCAGCGCGATCACCGGCACCCCGAGCAGCACCACCGCGGCGAGCGGCGCGGAGATGGACAACAGCAGCCCGGCGACCACCAGGTACACCGTGATCGAGCCGATCCCCGGACCGACCACGGTCAGCGCCTGGGCCAGGGTCTGCACGTCACCGACCCCGATCGTGACGACCTCCCCGGCCCCGGCCCGCCGGGACAGCGCCGCCCCGAGCCGGGCCGCGTGCGCCACGACCAGCTTGACCGTGCGGAAGTTGGCGTCCATGCGCACCCGGGTCATCGTGCGGTGCCGCAGGATGCTCAGCCAGGCGGTGACGGCCCCGACCACGAACATCGTCACCGTCCACCCGGCCAGCACGCCCATCCGTCCCGGCACCAGCCCGTCGTCCACGGCCCGGGCCATCATGTACGGCTGGGTGGCCATGAGCACCAGCCACACACTGCCCAGCAGCGCACCGGCCAGGCAGCGGACCGGCTGGCGCAGCACCAGCCACCACAGGTAGTGCCAGCCGCCCCGCGTGTCGGGCGTGCCCGGGTCCTCGTACGCGTCGATCACCGCTCCCCCGTCCCTTCGGCCGCTATGCCAGGCTGTCGCGCCACGCGCGGTGCAGGTCCGCGAACCTGCCCGTGCCCGCGATCAGTTCGTCCGGGCGGCCGTCCTCGACGATCCGCCCGTGCTCCATGACCAGCACCCGGTCGGCGATCTCCACGGTGGACAGCCGGTGGGCGATCACCACGGCGGTACGGCCCCGCAGGACCGTCGACATCGCCCGCTGCACCGCCCGTTCGCCCGGCACGTCCAGGGAGCTGGTCGCCTCGTCCAGGATCAGCACCGCCGGGTCGGCCAGCAACGCGCGTGCGAAGGCGACCAGCTGGCGCTGGCCGGCCGAGATGCGCCCGCCCCGCTTGCGTACGTCGGTGTCGTACCCGTCGGGCAGCGCGCTGATGAACTCGTGCGCGCCGATCGCCTTCGCGGCCCGCTCGATGTCCTCGCGGGTGGCGTCCGGCCGGCCGATCGCGATGTTGTCCGCGACCGTGCCCGAGAACAGGAACGCCTCCTGCGTCACCATGACCACCCCGCGCCGCAGTTCGGGTGTCGCCAGCTCCCGCAGGTCCACGCCGTCCAGCAGTACGCGCCCGTCGGAGGGGTCGTAGAAGCGGGCCAGCAGCTTGGCCAGGGTCGACTTGCCCGCGCCCGTGGAGCCGACCACGGCGACGGTCTGCCCTGCCGGGAGGGCCAGGTCGAAGCGGGGCAGCACCTCGCCGCCGGTGCGGTAGGCGAAGCGGACCCCCTCGAAGACGACCTCGCGGCCCGGGAAGTCGCCACTCGACGGCGGCAGTTCGCGGGGCGCCGCCGGCTCCGGCACGGACGGCGTCTGTGCCAGCAGCCCGGCGATCTTCTCCAGGGAGGCGGCCGCCGACTGGTAGGAGTTCAGGAACATGCCGAGCCGGTCGATCGGGTCGTACAGCCGCCGCAGGTACAGCACCGCCGCCGCCAGCACACCCAGCGCGAGCGAGCCGGACGCCACCCGGTAGGCGCCCCACAGCACGATCGCCGCGACCGCCGCGTTGGCCACCAGCCGGGACCCGACCACGTACCTGGCCATCTCCAGCAGCGCGTCCCCGTTCGTCCGCTCGTGCCGCCGGTTGAGCACGGCGAACTCGGCGTCGTTCGCGGCCTCCCGGCGGAACGCGCGCACCGGCCGGATGCCGTTCATGGTCTCCACGAACTTCACGATCACGGCCGCGATCGCCGTGGACCGCGCGCGGTACACCCGCCCGGCGCGCCGCTGGTACACCCGGACCAGCAGGTACAGCGGCACGAAGGAGGCCACCGCCACCGCGCCCAGGCCGAGATCCAGCCACAGCAGCATCGCCGAGATGTAGACGAAGGACAGCACGACGGTCACCAGTTCCTGCAGCCCCTCGTTGAGGAGTTCGCGCAGCGACTCGACGTCCGTCGTGGAGCGGGAGATCAGCCGGCCCGAGGTGTACCGCTCGTGGAAGTCGACGCTCAGCGCCTGCGCGTGCCGGAAGATCCGCCCGCGCAGGTCCAGCAGCACGTCCTGGCTCACCCGGGCGGAGGCCTCGATGAACGCGAACTGCAGCACGCCGGAGACCAGCGCGCACAGCAGATAGCCGACGGCGACCGCGACCAGCGGCCCGTGGTCGTGCTCCCGGAACGCGGGTACGGCTTTGTCGATGGCGTAGGCCACCAGCAGCGGGCCCGCCTGCACCGCGGCCTGCTGGAGCAGCAGCAGGAGCGTGGTGACGGCGACCCGGGCCCGCATGGGCGCGAGGAGCGAGCGCAGCAGGGACGCGGTGGCGCCGGGCGGGGTGGGCAGGACGTCGCGGTCGAACGGGTCGCCGGACCCCTCGGGGCGGGGGAGCCGATCGTCGTCCGTGGTGGGGGCGGCGGTCGTCGTGGTGGTCATCGGTCGTCCTCATGGTCGAGCTGGTCGCCGTGTGCGCCGTGTTCGCCGGACATCAGGTGTGCGTACTCGGCGTTGGTGCGCAGCAGTTCCTGGTGGGTGCCGACGGCGGTGATCCGGCCGTCCGAGAGCAGGGCGACCCGGTCGGCGAGCAGCACGGTGGAGGGGCGGTGGGCCACGATGAGCGCGGTGGTGTCGGTGAGGACCCGCCGCAGCGCGGCCTCCACGGCGGCCTCCGTGTGCACGTCCAGGGCGGACAGCGGGTCGTCCAGCACCAGGAACTCCGGCCGGCCGACGACCGCGCGGGCCAGCGCCAGGCGCTGCCGCTGCCCGCCGGACAGGCTCAGGCCCTGCTCGCCGACCTGGGTGCCGGTGCCCTGCGGGAGCGCGTGCGCGAACTCGGCCTGTGCCACGGCGAGGGCCCGGTCGAGGTCCGCCTGCCCGGCGTCGTCCGCCGCGCCCATGAGCACGTTCTCGCCGACGCTCGCCGAGAACAGGGTGGGTTCCTCGAAGGCGACGGCGACCTTGGCGCGCAGTTCCTCCCGGGTCATCGCGGTGATGTCCACCCCGTCCAGGGTGATGCGGCCTGCGGTGACCTCGTGCAGGCGGGGGACGAGGGCGGTGAGGGTCGTCTTCCCGCTGCCGGTGGCGCCGACGAGGGCCATGGACTCGCCGGGGCGGATGTGCAGGTCGACGTGGTCCAGGAGGGGCGTGGACCTGGGCGGCGCGTCGGGGTAGCGGAACCGGACGTTCTCGAAGCGCAGACCCTCGGCGGCGGCGTCCTTCGGCGTGGAGCGGCGCGACTGCCCGCCGGTGTCCTCCGGCGCCTCGTCCATCACCTCGAAGTAGCGTTCCGTGGCCGTCGCCGCCTCCTGGCTCATCGCCAGCAGGAAGCCGATCGAGTCCACCGGCCACCTGAGCGCGAGGGCCGTGCTCAGGAAGGCCACCAGCGTTCCGGCGGACAGCAGACCGTCGGCCACGCGCAGCGCGCCCAGCACCAGCGCCGCCCCGATCGCCACCTCGGGCAGCGTCACGATGACGCCCCAGATGGTCGCCAGCAGCCGCGCCTTGCGCAGCTCCGTGCCGCGCAGCGTGCCCGACAGCTCCCGGAAGGCGCGCGCCTGGCTGCGGTGCCGGCCGAAGCCCTTGATGATGCGGATGCCGAGCACGCTCTCCTCGACCACCGTCGTCAGGTCCCCGACCTGGTCCTGCGCGCGCCGCGCCACATCGGCGTAGCGCCGCTCGAAGACCACGCAGGTCCACATCACCGGGACGGCCGGCCCGAGGACGACCAGTCCGAGCACCCAGTCCTGCATCAGCATGATCACCACGCCGACGAGGATCGTCACCCCGTTGACCAGCAGGAAGGTCAGCGGGAAGGCGAGGAACATGCGCAGCAGCATCAGGTCGGTGGTGCCCCGGGAGAGCAACTGTCCTGACGCCCACCGGTCGTGGAAGGCCACCGGCAGCCGTTGCAGACGGCGGTAGAGCCCCGCGCGCATCTCCGCCTCGACGTGCGACAGGGGCCGGGCCACCAGCCAGCGCCTTATGCCGAACAGGACCGCCTCGGCGATGCCGAGCAGCAGCAGGTACAGCGCCCCGAGCCAGACCCCGGCCGGGTCACGGTCGGCGACCGGCCCGTCGACCATCCATTTCAGGACGAGCGGGATCACCAGTCCGGTACAGGAGGCGACGACCGCGACCCACGCGGCCGTGAACAGGCGGGCCCGCACGGGGCGGACGTACGGCCACAGCCGCAGGAGGGTGCGTACGGCGGAGCGGTCCTCGGTGGTTGCACGTGTCGTGGGCATCATCGCGAGCCTACGGATCCGCACTGACATCGCCCACCGAGTTTCGGCCCGACCCGGGTCGGTCGGTGGTCCTACGACCAGCGTGTTCGAGCGGTCGTACGGGCGACTCGCGGACGCGGGTGATTGCCTGTCCGACTGCTGATCGCCAGCATGGGCCCGTGGTTCTGGTCCCGGGCTGGGTGTGGCAAGGGGGTCCGGGGCGCCGGGCGCTGTGCGTCGGTCTGTGCGCCGGTGTCCTCTTCGGCGCCTTCGTCGCCGTCGAGTCCGGCTCGTGGGTCGCCGCCGCCGTCGTCCTCCTGGTGCTCGCTCCCTGGTACGGCGTCCGGGCGGCCCGCCGGATGGGCCGGGCGTGGCCCGGCGGCCCCGGCCTCGAGCCCGCGGACCGGGCGCGGGTGGTTCGGGCCACGCGCCGTGGCGGGGCCGTCGGCGACGCCCGGCTGGCGCCCGCGGTCCTCCAGTACGCCGGCGCCCTGCGCGAACTGCGGGAGCACGACCGCCTCGGGCGGTGGGCGGTGGCGCTCGCGGCCGTCGCGGCGGTGGCCCTGGGCGTGTACGACACGGTGGCCGGAACGGTCCGGGAGGCCCTGGTGTCGTGGCTGGTGGTCGCCCTGCTCGCGCTGGAGCTGACCTGGTCGCCCAGGAGGCGGGACCGGCTGATGGCCCGGGTGGAGCGGGCGGAAGGCGCGGCCCGCGCACTGTCGGGACGGGGCGCGCCGGACGGGTGAGCGGCGGATTCCGCGGCACGAGCTGCGGTTACGGCACTCCGAGTTCGAACAGCGCGTACCCCGCGTACGAGCCGGAGGCCAGGGCGGCGATGCCGAGCACCGCGCACTGCGTGCGCAGGCCGAGCCGGCGCATGCCGACGGCCAGCGGGACGAAGAGCGGGAAGCAGGGGAGCAGGTAGCGGGAGACGTTGGCGAAGATCTGCTGGCTGCCGAGGACCAGGGCCAGGGTCAGCACGGTGTGGACGACCAGCACCGCCGGCGGGCGCAGCCGCAGCAGCAGCGGGACGAGGGCGAAGGCCAGCAGGACGACTCCGACGCCGATGACGTCCGCGAACGGGAACGCCGACAGGTACGTGAAGTGGCCCACCGGCACGGACGTCAACACGTCGAAGGTCTGCTCGCCGTAGTCGAAGCGGTGCGCCCAGGCGCCCGACTGGAGCTTGAAGTAGCCGCCGTAGTCGCCCATCCGGTGGCCCACCCAGCCCAGGTAGCCGAGCAGCCCGAGCGGGGCCAGGGCCAGGGCCAGGAGCGGGCGCAGGACGCCGTCGCGGCGTTCGCGCAGGCTGTACAGCGCGGCCACGGCGAGCGCGGCGATCAGCGCGGCGGCCGTGGGGCGGTTGAGGCCGGCCGCGAAGGTGAGGACCCCGGCCGTGAGCCAGCGGCGGGTCATGACCGCGTAGCAGGCCCAGGCGGCGAGGGCGACGTACAGGGAGTCGGAGTAGACCGCCCACTCCACCCCGGAGCCCGGCCACACCGCCCACAGCCCGGCCGCTGCGAGACCGGCCCGCCGGCCGCCGAACCAGTCGGCGACGGCGTACACGCCGAGGGCGGCGACGAAGGAGGCGACGACGGAGACCAGCAGTCCGGCGCCGTACGGGCCCAGACCGGTCACCGCCGACGTCAGCCGCATCAGCGCCGGATAGAGCGGGAAGAAGGCCGCCGAGTTGCCCTCCAGCGTGATCAGGCCGGTGGCGCCGGGAACGGGTACGAGCTTGGGGTCGTAGCCGTGCAGCGCGATCTGCTCGTACCACCAGCCGTCCCAGGTGGCCAGCACGTCCCACGCGTGCGCCCCGCCACCGAAGCGGGGGTGCCTGGTGCGGAAGTCACCGGCCGAGTGCAGCAGGTACATGAAGGAGCAGAAGCCCGTGAGCTTCAGGGCGCCGAAGAAGGCGAGGACCGGGCCGTGGCGGCGGGCGGCGGCGCGCAGCCGCTCCCGGACGGCGGGCGCGCCCGCGTGGACCGATGCCGGTACGCGCTGCAGGGTGGTGGTCATGCGGTGACCGATCCGGTACGGCGGCGGGCCGGTTCCCGGCGCATCCGGGCGATCCCGCGCAGGTCGGCCAGCGCGGTGGCCAGGATGTCGACCCGGCTGTCGGGGTCGTCCACCCAGTCCACCGGCACCTCGTGGATCCGCATTCCCGCCCGTTCGGCGCGCACCAGCAGTTCGGTGTCGAAGAACCACTCACCGTCCCGCACCAGCGGCAGCAGCCGCTCGGCGACATCGCGCCGCACCGCCTTGAACCCGCACTGCGCGTCGGAGAAGCCGACGGCGAGCGTGCAGCGCAGCAGGGCGTTGTAGCAGCGGGAGATGACCTCCCGCTTCGGGCCGCGCACCACCCGGGCGCCGGGCGCGAGCCGGGTGCCGATGGCCAGGTCGGAGTGGCCCGAGATCAGCGGCGCGACCAGCGGCAGCAGTGCCGCGAGCCCGGTGGACAGGTCCACGTCGGTGTACGCCAGCACGGGGGCCCGCGAGCCCGACCAGGCGGCGCGCAGCGCCCGCCCGCGCCCCTTCTCGGCCAGCCGTATCCACCCCACCTCGGCCAGTTCGTCCGCGAGGTGGGCCGCGATGCGCGGAGTGCGGTCGGTGCTGGCGTTGTCGGCGACGGTGATCCGGAACGGGTAGGGGAAGGTGTCCCGCAGATGCGTGTGCAGCCGCCGGACGTTCGCCTCCAGGTCCTTCTCCTCGTTGAACACCGGTACGGCCACGTCCAGGACGGGCTCCTCGTGGTGGGTGGGCAGGGGAGCGCGCCTCGGCAGGGGTGGCCTGGACGGCGTGGTGCGACCCGGGCGGAGATTTATCACGTAAGTCCCTTGTGTTCTCGTGCGTGAGGCGCGCCGGAGGAACGCGCGGCGGTGCAGTGCGGGGGAGGGGTGCGCCGGCCGGTCGGGCCGGCGGGCGGTGCGCTAGCCGGTCGGACTGGCCGTCGAGGACGGGTCGTACGACGGATCGGCCGTCGGACTCCCGGAGTCGGCGGGCGGCGGCGGTGAGGTGACGGCCCCCCGGGAGGTGGCGGTCGCCGTGGCCGTGCCGGTGGGCGGTGCGGAGGCCGTGCCGGAACTCCCGGATGTCGCGGGCGGTTCGGAGGTCTCCGACGTCCCGCCCGGACTCGGGGACCGGGTGGTGGTGGACGAGGGGGGCGGCGGGCTCGGCGAGTCGTCGGGCGAGGGGGACGTGCTCGGGGTGGGCGCGGGGCTGACGGCGGGCCGCGGACGGGGCGCGCTCGGCCGGTCCGTGCCCGGCGCGTGGGGCCACAGGAACAGCCCGAGGCCGACCCCGGCGACGGCGAGAACGGATCCGGCGGCCCTGCGCGCCGCACGCACCCGGCGGCGGGCCCGTACGCCCGAGCGCAGCCGGTCCCGGTGCCCGGCCTCGAAGGGGTGCTGTTCCTGGGCGCTGTGCATCAGCTGCGTCAGCTGCCGCTCGAAGTGATCCATGGCTTCTTCCCTCACCCCACCGGCTCGATGACGTCGGCCAGCAGCCGGCGCAGCCGGGCCACCCCGCGCGCGGCATGGGACCGGGCCGTGCCCACCGGGCAGCCCAGGGTCTCCGCGACCTGCCGGTCCGGCAGGTCCTGGTAGTAGCGCAGCACGACGGCGGCCCGCTGCTGCGGGCTCAGCTCGGCGAGCGCCGTCTCCAGCCGGGAGCGCTCGGCCACGGTCGCGGACATGTCGCCGGCCGCCGCCACCTCGGGCAGCTCCTCGACGGGACGCTCGCCCCACCAGCGCCGGCGGGCCGAGCGGGCCGCGGCCCGGGCCAGCACCTTGCGCACATACGCCTCCGGCGCCTCGTCGGCGACCTTCGGCCAGACGAACCACAGCTTGACCAAGGAGTCCTGCAACAGGTCCTCGGCCCGATGCCGATCCCCTCCGGTGAGCAGACGGGCCAGATGGAACAACACCGACCAGCGGGCCGCCACGAACGCGTCGTACTCACCGGCCCGAGTCTGCTCCATTCCACGGTCCCCGTTCTCGCCGGCTGTCTACACAGGGGGAAAGGCCCTGGGCCCCCGCCCGCGCTGCACTCGGCGAGCGTGATCCGCGTCACGCGCAGATGTCACACAGGGTCAGTCGACCCGCAGCAGCAGCACGGACCGCGCCGGGACCGTGATCTCCGTGTCCGCCGGGTGGACCGTATCCGGCGCCCCGGCCTGGTCCTCGCGGGAGGTGTCGACCACCACCTCGTAGCGCTCCGCCCAGGGCGGGCCCGGCAGGGCGAAGCGCACCGGTCGGTCGCCCGCGTGCAGCACGGTGAGGAAGCTGTCGTCCAGGACCGGGGCGCCCCGCTCGTCCCGGCCCGGGATGTCCCGACCGGACAGATACATGCCAAGCGTGGCGGCGGGTGCGTACCAGTCGCCCTCGGTCATCTCCTCTCCCCGGGAGGTGAACCAGGCCAGGTCCCGCAGTCCGTCCGCCGAGTGGGCGCGGCCGGAGAAGAAGGCGCGGCGGCGCAGCACCGGGTGCCGGTGGCGCAGGGCGATCAGCCGGGACGTCAGGTCGAACAGGGGGCGCCAGGCGGGGTCGTCCAACAGGGACCAGTCCAGCCAGCCGATCTCGTTGTCCTGGCAGTAGGCGTTGTTGTTGCCGCGCTGGGTGCGGCCGAGCTCGTCGCCGGCGACCAGCATGGGCACGCCGGTGGACAGCAGCACGGTGGTCAGGAGGTTCCTGAGCTGCCTGCGCCGCAGGGCCCGTATCCGCTCGTCGTCGGTCTCGCCCTCCACCCCGCAGTTCCAGGACCGGTTGTCGTTCGTGCCGTCCCGGTTGTTCTCGCCGTTGGCCTCGTTGTGCTTGGACTCGTACGACACCAGGTCGCGCAGGGTGAAGCCGTCGTGCGCGGTGACGAAGTTGACCGAGGCGTAGGGGCGGCGGCCGCCCCAGGCGTACAGGTCGCTGGACCCGGACAGGCGGTAGCCCATCTCCCGTACGTCGGGCAGCGCGTGGCGCCAGAAGTCCCGTACGGCGTTGCGGTAGCGGTCGTTCCACTCCGCCCAAAGCGGTGGGAAGGCGCCCACCTGGTAGCCGCCCGAACCGATGTCCCACGGCTCGGCGATCAGCTTCACCCGGCGCAGCACCGGGTCCTGGGCGATGACCGCGAGGAAGGGGGAGAGCATGTCGACGTCGTGCATCGAGCGGGCGAGCGCGGCCGCCAGGTCGAAGCGGAAGCCGTCCACGCCCATCTCGGTGACCCAGTAGCGCAGCGAGTCCGTGATCAGGCGCAGCACCTGCGGCTGGACCACGTGCAGGGTGTTGCCGCAGCCGGTGTAGTCGGCGTAGCGGCGGGCGTCGTCCTGGAGGCGGTAGTAGCCGCGGTTGTCGATGCCCTTCAGGGAGAGGGTGGGCCCCAGTTCGCCCGCCTCGGCCGTGTGGTTGTAGACCACGTCGAGGATGACCTCGATGCCGGCCGCGTGCAGCGCGCGGACCATCCGCTTGAACTCGCCGACCTGTTCCCCCTTGGTCCCGGAGGCCGCGTAGGCCGCGTGCGGGGCGAAGTAGCCGATGGAGTTGTAGCCCCAGTGGTTGCGCAGGCCGCGGCGCAGCAGGTGGTCCTCGTGGGCGAACTGGTGGACGGGGAGCAGCTCCACGGCCGTGACGCCCAGCCCGACCAGGTGCTCGACGGCGGCCGGGTGCGCCAGCCCCGCGTACGTGCCGCGCAGCTCCTCCGGGATGCCGGGGTGCAGCTTGGTGAAGCCCCGCACGTGCAGCTCGTAGATCACCGAGTCCGCCCAGGGCGTCTTGGGGCGGCGGTCGTCGGACCAGTCGTCGTCATCGTGCACGACGACGCCCTTGGGGACGTGAGGCGCAGAGTCCCGGTCGTCGCGCACGGTGTCGGCCACGTACTGCTCCGGCCAGTCCCGGACGTGCCCGTACACCTCGGGCGGCAGCCCGAACTCCCCGTCCACCGCCCGCGCGTAGGGGTCCAGCAGCAGCTTGGCCGGGTTCCAGCGGGCGCCGGTCCACGGGTCCCAGCGGCCGTCCACGCGGTAGCCGTAGCGCTGTCCGGGCATCACACCGGGCACGAAGCCGTGCCATATCTCGTGCGTCAGTTCGGTCAGCGGAACCTGTGTCTCCCGGCCCCGCTCGTCGAACAGGCAGAGCCGGACCGCCTCCGCTCCGGCCGCCCAGAGCGCGAAGTTGGTGCCCGCGACCCCGTCCGGGCCGACCCGGAAACGGGCACCCAGCGGAGTCGCCGCCCCCGGCCACACGGGTGGGGCCGGCGGCATGGGGCGGCGGGCGCCGCTCACCACGGCGGGCAGGTGCCCGCTCTCGGCGGCCCGCCGCTCGGCCAGTGCCCGCTGCTCGGCTGCGCTCGTCACCTGTCGGCCCCTCTTTCAGTGGCTCGCCCCCGGGGCGCGGTCGGCCGCGCCGAAGGGCCGACCGTGCCCGGACCTTCCCGGTCCGGGCGCGCTCGGCCACCCGGTACGGCAGCGCCCCGACAGCTCAGACGCGGCGCGGCGGCTCCCCTTCGCGTCGTCCTCCCCACTGTTCTGCCCAGCGCCGGCGTCGCACTCACGTTTCCCCGGGGCGGGCTACGTCGTTGAGTCCCACGTGAGGCACCTACAAGGACGCGCACGGCGCGCGGGGGCCGCGTTGGCCGCGGCACTGACATGGGCGGGACTGCTGGCCGGCTGCACCTCCGGCGGTTCCGGCGGACTGGACATCGACGGGGTCCTGGGCAAACCCCCGTCCCCCGAGGACGTCATCCGGGTGACCCCGGACGACGGCGGCAAGGACATCCGGCCGGGGGAGCGGCTGCGGGTGCGGGTGCCCGACGGGCGCCTGGAGAAAGTGACCGTCGCCAGATCCCAGGACGCCCAGGACACCCCGGTCCCGGGGCGCATCAGCGCCGACGGGCTGACCTGGGCACCGGACGACGCACGGCTGGCGCTGGCCGCCAAGTACACCGTCGACGCGGTCGCGCTGGACGCCCACGGCCGCCGCTCGGCCCGGCACACCACCTTCACGACGTACGTCCCGGACCAGCGGTTCATCGGCTACGTCACCCCCGAGAACCGTTCCACCGTGGGCACCGGAATGATCGTCTCCCTCTCCTTCAACCGGGAGATCGCGAACCGCGCCGCCGTCGAACGCGCCGTACGGGTCACCGCGAACCCGCCCGTGGAGATCCGCCCGCACTGGTTCGGCGCCAACCGCCTGGACTTCCGGCCCGAGCGCTACTGGAAGCCCGGCACCGAGGTCACCGTCGACCTGCGTCTCAGGGACGTCGAGGGCGCGCCCGGCGTCTACGGCCTGCAGGCCAAGACGTTCACCTTCACCGTCGGCCGCAGCCAGGTGTCCGTGGTCGACGCGGCCGACCACATGATGGAGGTGCGGCGCGACGGCCAGGTGCTGGCGAACGTGCCGATCACCGCGGGCGCCCCGAAGAGCCCCACCTACAACGGCAAGATGGTGGTGATGGAGATGCTCGAAATCACCCGCATGAACAGCCAGACGGTCGGCTTCGGCGGCGAGTACGACATCCCCGACGTCCCGCACGCCATGAGACTCACCGACTCCGGCACCTTCCTGCACGGCAACTACTGGTCGCCGGACTCCCCAGGGCACGTCAACGTGAGCCACGGCTGCGTGGGTCTGCGGGACGTCAAGGGCGGCAGCTCGGACACCCCGGCGGGCTGGTTCTTCGACCGCAGCCTGATCGGGGACGTCGTCGAGGTCGTCCACAGCAAGGACAAAAAGGTCGCTCCCGACAACGGGCTCGGAGGGTGGAACATGGCGTGGAAGGAGTGGAAAGCGGGCAGTGCGGTCAAGTAACCAGGTGTGGGGCGGGGTTGCGGGCGCCGGCGGCAGTTGAAGTTGCGACGGAACGGTGACATTCACCTGACACCTCGCTCAAAACCCTGCGGTTACCATGCGCACACCAAATGTGGTGGGGAGCGGGCCTGACCTGGTCCGGCGAGGGGAGAGCAAGTTGAACGTGCGGCCGATATCGGGGGTGGCGTCGGCGGGGGGCCGGGGGAGAGGCCGCAAGGGGCTGGGGCTCATAGCCGGCGCCCTGCTGCTGTCGCTCACCGCCTGCGGCGGGGGCGGTGACTCGGGGTCCGGGTCCGGGGGCGGGAAGGACAAGGGCTCCGGTACGCAGCAGGGCAAGCAGTCGACGGCCGCCGTCAGCATCTCGCCCAAGTCCGGCGCCAAGGGCGTCGACACCAGCGGCGCCCTGAAGGTGAACGTCACCAAGGGCAAGCTGACCGAGGTCACCGTCAAGGACGCCAAGGGCACCAAGGTCGACGGCACCCTGGCCGGCGGCGGCGCCTCCTGGACGCCGTCGACCCACCTGGCCGCCGGCACCAAGTACACGGTGCACGCGGTCGCCAAGGACTCCGAGGGCCGCGAGGCCGCCGAGGACTCCAGCTTCACCACGCTGACCCCGAAGAACACCTTCGTCGGCTACTTCAACCCCGAGGACGGTTCCACCGTCGGCGTCGGGATGCCGTTCTCCGTCCGCTTCACCCGGGGCATCACCAACCCGCAGGACGTCGAGAAGGCCATCGAGATCAAGACCGAGCCGGCCGTCGACGTCGAGGGCCACTGGTTCGGCAACGACCGCCTGGACTTCCGTCCCGAGAAGTACTGGAAGTCCGGCACGAAGGTCACCGTCGACTTCAACCTGGACGGCGTCGAGGGCCGCGACGGCGTCTACGGCAAGCAGCACAAGACGGTGTCGTTCACCATCGGCCGCGACCAGGTCTCCATCGTGGACGCCAAGAAGCACACGATGAAGGTCACCCAGGACGGCAAGGTCATCAAGACCATCCCGGTCACCACCGGCAAGCCCGGCTACGACACCTGGAACGGCCGGATGGTCATGAGCGAGAAGCTCACCGTGACCCGGATGAACGGCGAGACGGTCGGCTACGGCGGCGAGTACGACATCAAGGACGTCCCGCACGCCATCCGCCTGACCGACTCCGGCACCTTCATCCACGGCAACTACTGGGGCGGCGGAGCCTTCGGCAACTACAACGCCAGCCACGGCTGCGTCGGCCTGCGCGACGTGCGCGGCGGTTACGACAAGAACGTCCCGGCGGCCTGGTTCTTCAGCCACTCGATCATCGGCGACGTGGTGGTCGTCAAGAACTCCCACGACCGCACGGTGGACCCGGCCAACGGCCTCAACGGCTGGAACATGTCCTGGGCCGACTGGAAGAAGTGAGATCTGCCGTGGCCGCCCGCGCAGTTCCCCGCGCCCCCCGCGGGGGGGGGGGGGCGGGGGGGGGAACCACAGGAATACTCGGGGGTGGAACAAGCGGATATTTCCTCCCCACCGAAGCGCCGCCACCCCCTGC
>NZ_JBWKFL010000016.1:25271-243058 GCF_056434305.1 Streptomyces sp. NPDC044061
GAGGGACGGAAGGTGTTCGGGTCCCAGAGAAAGGGGCGGTCCCCCGCCTCCCCCCCCCCCCCCCCCCCCCCCCCCTTGGGGGGCAGGGGGAACCCCCCCGGGCAACCCGAGACGGTCCGCGGGTGACGACGTACCGGTGCTGCCCCCGACGTGAACGCCCGCTAACCTGCGGAGCATGACCGTCACTCTCGAAGTCGCCGAAGGCGTCGGAACGCTGCGTCTGGACCGGCCGCCGATGAACGCGCTGGACGTCGCCACCCAGGACCGGCTGAAGGAACTCGCCGAGGAGGCCACGCGCCGCGACGACGTGCGCGCCGTGGTGATCTACGGCGGCGAGCGGGTGTTCGCGGCGGGCGCGGACATCAAGGAGATGCAGGCCATGGACCACACCGCGATGGTCCTGCGCGCCCGCGCCCTGCAGGACTCCTTCACCGCCGTGGCCCGCATCCCCAAGCCCGTCGTCGCGGCCGTCACCGGGTACGCGCTCGGCGGCGGCTGCGAGCTGGCCCTGTGCGCCGACTACCGCATCGCCGCCGAGAACGCCAAGCTGGGCCAGCCGGAGATCCTGCTCGGTCTCATCCCGGGCGCCGGCGGCACCCAGCGGCTGTCCCGGTTGGTCGGCCCCTCCAAGGCCAAGGACCTCATCTTCACGGGCCGTCAGGTGAAGGCCGACGAGGCCCTCGCGCTCGGCCTGGTGGACCGGGTCGTCCCGGCCGCCGAGGTGTACGAGCAGGCGCACGCCTGGGCCGCGAAGCTCGCCCAGGGACCGGCGATCGCGCTGCGCGCGGCGAAGGAGTCCATCGACACCGGTCTGGAGACCGACATCGACACCGGACTCGCCCTCGAGCGCAACTGGTTCGCGGGTCTGTTCGCCACCGAGGACCGCGAGCGGGGCATGCGCAGCTTCGTGGAGGAGGGCCCCGGCAAGGCCAAGTTCCTCTGAACGTCACACACTGATTCCCCCGAGACGGCTTGCAATTGACACGTCGTCTGATCCGGGGTCCCTCGATGGGGCGGTTTATGGGAGCCTTAACGCAGCCTTAAGCCTGCCTCGTCGAGGGAGTCTGTCGATTGCCCGAAAGTGAGACGTCGCCGCAGGTCAGCCGGGCTGCTCCGGACCCCGACGTGCCATCGGCATATGCCGATCGGCCGGTGTGTGACAGGGTTGTGCGAGGGGCGTATTCCTCCGGAACGGCCACGCGGACGGCTCCGGACGGCCATCATGGGGGCATGGCGGGGCTGGAGGGCATCGAACAGCCGCGGGGACACAGCCGTGCGGCCGCGGCGCGCTGGTCGCCCGCGGTCGAGGACGAACGGGCGCTCAAGGCGCTCGAACTGTTCGGAAACCCGACGGAGGCGGAGGTGCCGCTGCCGTCCCGCCCGGAGTCCGCGGCCACCGCGCGCCGACTGGCCCAGATCGTCGTGCTGCGGCATTGGGGGCTGACCCCCAAGCTGACCGAGGACGCGGTCCTGCTCGTCTCCGAACTCGTCGGCAACGCCGTACGGCACACCGGTGCCCGGGTCTTCGGCCTCCGCATGCACCGCCGCCGCGGCTGGATCCGCGTCGAGGTCCGCGATCCCTCGCGCGGGCTCCCCTGTCTGATGCCGGTTCAGGAGATGGACGTCAGCGGCCGCGGCCTGTTCCTGGTGGACAAGCTCTCCGACCGCTGGGGCGTCGACCTCCTGCCGCGCGGCAAGACCACCTGGTTCGAGATGCGAGTCGCCGACCGCTAGGCCGGTGCGCGAGCGCGCGTGTACGGGCGCCGCGACCCGACATGGTCCGCAGATCGGGCCAATCGGCGGTTTTCTTACCTGACCCCCCTTAAATGGTGTGGGTGACCACGACCAACCGACGCAAGGTGCTGCGCACGGGAGCCGGGCTCGTCGCCGGGGGCGCGCTCGCCGCCGGGTGCGGAGCCGGCCAGGCCGCGCCGCCCGCCGCCGCGGCCTCCGCGTCCGTCCCGACCGCCCCCGCGTCCGGCCACCCCGCGGCCACCACCCGCACCGCACCCGCCCCCCGCGCCTACCCCGGGCAGCCCGTCCAGATCACCCACGGCCCGCGCACCCGCCCCCAGGTCGCGCTCACCTTCCACGGCCAGGGCGATCCCCACCTCGCCGAGTCCCTGCTCGGCGCGGCCGAACAGCGCGGCGCCCGGCTCACCGTGCTCGCCGTCGGCACCTGGCTGGACGAACACCCCGCTCTCGCCCGCCGCATCCTCGACGGCGGCCACGACCTCGGCAACCACACCCAGCGGCACGTCTCCGTCAACGCCATGGCGGAGACCGACGCGCGCAGGGAGATCACCGACTGCGCCGAGCGCCTGAAGCGGCTCACCGGATCCATCGGCACCTGGTTCCGGCCCTCCCGCTCCCCGACCGCCTCCCCGCTGGTCGCCCGGCTCGCCCGCGCCGCGGGCTACCCGCACGTGCTGTCGTACGACGTCGACTCGCTCGACTACACCCGGCCCGGCGCCGACGCCATCACCCGAAAGGTCCTCGCCGAAGTCCGTGGCGGATCGGTGGTGAGCCTGCACTTCGGCTACCCGGAGACCGCCGCCGCCCTCCCCGCCGTACTCCACGAACTCGACCGGCGCCAGCTGCGCGCGGTCA
Organism: Streptomyces sp. NPDC044061; assembly: GCF_056434305.1. Lineage (NCBI taxonomy): Bacteria > Bacillati > Actinomycetota > Actinomycetes > Kitasatosporales > Streptomycetaceae > Streptomyces > Streptomyces sp. NPDC044061. The sequence continues at coordinate 27,882 of NZ_JBWKFL010000016.1, forward strand.
CCACCACGGAGCTGCTGAGCTGATGCAACCCACACGAGCCGCCCGCCTCCTCGCCGCCGGAGCCGCCCTCGCCGCCCTGACCCTGCTGTCCGCGTGCGGCGGCGGAACCCAGCACCGCGAGAACGAGGCCATCGGCAGCAAGGCGCCGGTCCCGCCGCAGGTGAAGAAGCAGCAGGTGGACGTGTTGCCCGGGATGCCTCCGGTGCAGGACGCGGCCGACCTCTACGCCGCCGACCGGCCGAACCAACTCTCGCCCGTCGTCAAGGACTTCCCGTCACGGGTGTACGTCCCGAACACCAACTCCGACACCGTCACCGTCATCGACCCGCGGACCTACCGCATCGTCGAGACCATCCCGGTCGGCCGGCAGCCCCAGCACGTGGTGCCGTCCTGGGACCTGAAGACCCTCTGGGTCAACAACGACCTCGGCAACAGCCTCACCCCCATCGACCCGCGGACCGGGAAGGCCGGCCGTCCGGTCGACGTGCACGACCCGTACAACCTGTACTTCACCCCCGACGGCAAGTACGCCGTCGTCATGGCCTCCAAGGACCGACGACTCGTCTTCCGGGACGCGCACACCATGAAGGTCGTCAAGTCCGTGCCCGTCAGCTGCTACGGCGTCAATCACGCGGACTTCTCGATCGACGGCCGGTACTTCATCGTCTCCTGCGAGTTCAGCGGGGAACTGCTCAAGGTCGACACGGCGAGGATGGAGGTCCTCGCCCAGCGGAAGCTGCCGCATCACGGCGCCATGCCCCAGGACGTCAAGATCTCACCCGACGGAAAGCTGTTCTACATCGCCGACATGATGGCCAACGGCGTGTGGATCCTGAACGGGGACACCTTCGCCGAGCCTGAATTCCTCGCCACCGGCAAGGGCGCGCACGGGCTGTACATCAGCCGGGACTCCCGCGAGATGTACATCTCCAACCGGGGCGAGGGCACCATCTCCATCTTCGACTTCACCCAGAAACGGCTCACCAAGAAGTGGCACCTGCCCGGCGGCGGCAGCCCCGACATGGGCGGCGTCTCGGCCGACGGCAAGGTCCTCTGGCTCTCCGGCCGCTACAACTCCGAGGTCTACGCCATCGACACCCGTACCGGCACCGAAGTCGCCCGCATCAGAGTCGGCAGCGGTCCGCACGGCCTCGCCGTCTACCCGCAGCCGGGCCGCTACTCACTGGGACACACCGGCATCTTCCGCTGACCCGGAACCCCTCGACGCGTCGCCCAGCAGCAGCGCCTCCGCGCCCACCGCGCGATAACCGGCCGCCTGGAACGCCCGTGTGCTGCGGGCGTTCCCGGGCGCGACCTGCGCCCACAGCGGCTCCGTCGCGAGCTGCCGGGCCGCCGTCACCAGCGCCCGGCCCAGCCCCCGGTGCCGTACCCCCTCGTCCACCTCGACGGACACCTCAAGCCGGCCGCCCACCCCGCGGCCCATGACCAGCACTCCGCCGTCCGCCGTCCACGCCCGCACCTCGTCGCGCCGTCCGCGGGCGTAGCGGATCCGCGGATGACCGGCGTCCTCGATCTCCCGCAGCTCCAGCGGCGGCTCGCCGGGCAGCGGCGAGCCGACCAGCAGCGCGTCGACGGTCTCGGCCCTGCGTTCCGTCCGTGCCATGAAGGCGGCGAGGAAGGCGGGGTTCATCGTCGCGGCGAGCGGGTCGCAGTCCGTGGCGTCCAGAGCGGCGTGCACCCACCGCGGGTCCTCGTCGGTGAAGACGACGGAGTGCGCGGTGAACGAGAGCACCCCCGCGTCCCGGTGGCAGTGCTGCGGCACGACCGTGGTACGGCCGTCCGCCGGCGGGAAGACGCCCCGCGCCGCCGCGTCGAGAATGTCCCGCAAGGTCTCCACGACCGCTCCTTGAGTCTCCACCGACTGGAAGGCCCAGACTCGCAGACGTGATCGACGACGGCACCGGACTCCTCACCATCGGCGAGCTGGCGCGGGCCACCGGCCTGACGGTTCGCACCATCCGCTACTGGTCCGACGAGGGCGTCCTGCCCCCGGTGGGCCGGTCGGCGGGCGGCTACCGGCTCTACGACGCCGCCTGCGTGGCCCGCCTCGAGCTGATCCGCACCCTGCGCGAGCTGGGGCTCGGCCTCGAGGACGTGCACGGGGTGCTGGCCGGTGAGCGGACCGTGGCCGAGGTCGCGGCCACCCATGTGGCGGCGCTGGACGCGCAGATCCGGTCGCTGAAGGTGACGCGGGCGGTGCTGTCGTCGGTGGCGCGACGTGGTTCGACGGCGGAGGAGACGACCCTGATGAACAGACTGGCACGGCTGTCGGCGGCCGAGCGCAAGCGGATCATGGAGGAGTTCGTGGAGGAGACGTTCCACGGGCTCGACACCGCGGACCCGGAGATCCGCGCCCGGATGCGGGACACCGCGCTGAACCTGCCGGACGGCCCGACGCCCGAGCAGGTCGACGCCTGGGTGGAGCTGGCCGAGATGGTCCAGGACCCGGAGTTCCGGGCGCAGATGCGTGGCGCCGCCGAGTTCAACGCCGCCGACCGGGGGCACGACACCCCTCCGGGGGCGTCGATGTGGTTCTTCAAGCGGCTCGTCGAGCTGGCCGGGCAGGCGCGCGGGCGCGGCCTCGCGCCCGAGGCGCCGGGGGCCGAGCAGGTGCTGCGGGAACTGCTCGGCAACGCCGACCGTGCCGCCGTCCTGGCACGGATGAAGGCCTCCCACAATCCGAGGCTCGCCCGCTACCGCGAACTGATCGGCATCCTGAAGGGAATGCCCGTCTCCGCCCACGAGGAGGACTTCGCCTGGGTGGTCGCCGCACTGGAGGCTCGCACGGGCCGTTAATCTGACCAGCGTCAGTACGCCAGCACGGCACGAGAAAAACGAACAAAAGGGGCGGATCGGTGGCGGACATCGAGGAAGCACGCAAGCAGTTCCAGCGGATCGACGCGGACGGTGACGGATTCATCACTGCCGCCGAGTTCAAGTCCGCCCTGGCCCAGCAGGGTGACTGGAACGTCACCGACACGGTGGCGGAGGCCATCATCAAGACCCGCGACCTCAACGGCGACAAGGTCCTGTCGTTCGACGAGTTCTGGGCCTACCTGGACAAGTGACGCGACCGAAGGGGGTGCCCGGCCGGCAGGGCGGGCACCCCCTTCGTCGTGCCGTCATCCGGTTGCCGCAGGGGGCGGAATAGTCCCCGGGGCGGCGGGGTTGTCGCCGGACACAGGCGCATGCACATGCATCCATCGCGTGCGTCGGCCATGCATCGACCCCCGGAAAGGCCTGTCATGAAGATCGGCATCATCGGCGCGGGCAACATCGGCGGCAACCTCACCCGGCGGCTCACCGCCCTCGGCCACGACGTGTCCGTGGCCAACTCACGCGGCCCCGAGACCCTGAAGGAACTGGCCGAGGAGACCGGAGCGACGCCGGTCCCGGCCGAGGAGGCCGCCAGGGGTGCGCAGGTCGTCGTGGTCACCGTCCCGCTGAAGCGGGTCCCCGACCTCCCCTCCGGCCTGCTGCAGGGCGCGGCCGACGGCGTCGCGCTGATCGACACCGGCAACTACTACCCGCAGCAGCGCGACGGCCGGATCGCCGGTATCGAGGACGAGGGCCTGACCGAGAGCCGCTGGACGGAACGGCACCTCGGACACCCCGTGATCAAGGCCTTCAACGGCACCTACGCCCAGGACATCCTGGAGCGCCCCCGTCCGGCCGGCGACCCCGAACGCATGGCCCTGCCGGTGGCAGGCGACGACGAGGCCGCCAAGCGGGTCGTCCGCGACCTCATCGACGAGCTGGGCTTCGACACGGTCGACGCGGGCGGCATCGACGACTCCTGGCGCCAGCAGCCCGGCACCCCGGTGTACGGCCTGCGGGCCGGCCTGGAGGCGGTGCGCGACGCCCTGGCGGCGGCGTCCCCGGAACGCTCCGCGGACTTCCGGGCCTAGACGGTCGCGCGCGGACTCAGGACGTGGCCCACGCCCGTAGTGCCGCCTTGTCGGCGAAGTCGGCCACGTCCTTGTCGTGCGGCTCGCTGCTGTACTGGTGGAAGCGCCACTTGGCCTTGATCCGGGGGTGGCCCGCGCTCACGTAGTCGGCGATCCACAGGCCGTCGCCGGCGTACGAGGTGACGTCGACGTTCAGCCAGTACTCGCGGTTGGCGTACAGGAGGACCTTGTTGTGCGGGCGGAGTTCCTTGACCGTCCGGATGAACAGGTCCTTCTCCGCGTTGCTGGCGTGCGTGCCGTCGCTGGTGGTCTCCCAGTCGACGACGAGCAGGTCGCCCGCCTTCTCGGGGGCGTGCGTGACGAAGTACTCGGCCTGGGCGGCGATGTGGCCCGGCCACAGGAAGTGGTAGAAGCCGACGACGAGACCCGCGTCGCGGCCCGTCCTGGTCTGGGCGGCGAGTCTCGGGTTGACGTACGAACGCCCCTCCGTCGCCTTGATGAAGACGAAGGAGAGGCCGTCCGTGTCGTACGACGAGGACTGGAACGCGCTGACGTCGATGCCGTGGAGCATGGGGACTCCCCCGAAGTGTCAGTGGGGTGACAGGAGTTGACTGATGTATGCCCCACCTTGGCACGGGAGATCCGCCCGCGTACCCGGAACCTCAGCCTCGGGTCGTCACAGAACTCAGCACCGACGCCGACTTGGCCGACCAGTCGGAGGTGATGAGGCTCGCGTGGTCCTTGGCCAGCAGGGCAAGCCGGGCGGCGACCTCGGCGTCCGTCGGGTTGGTGGAGGAGATCGCCGGTGAGACGCCGTCGGCGCCCGTCGTGATCAGGATGTAGTGGTTGGCGGAGTAGAACGAGGTGTCGTATCCGTTGTTCACGTACGTCGCCGCGTCCCCGTCGAAGAACACGAACCAGGGGCGGATCGAGGCGTCGTACCGGCTGGTGCGCGGGTCTCCGTTCCCGGCGCCGAGCACGGCCGGGAAGGCCTGTGCCTCGCCGAGCCTCCCCGCGGCGTACAGGTCGTGCAGATGGTCGCCGTACTCCTCGTCCGTCCAGTAGTGGTCGAACGGGTTGGACTGCTCGACCGTGCCCGGGATCAGCTCGAAGAGGAACTTGCCCCTGAGGGAGTCGCGGGACGGCCACGCGTCGGCCCTGGCCGCCGCGTCGAGGGAGGGGTAGGTCCCGCCCAGGAGGTCGGCCGGCTTGTACACGCTGCCGCCGAGCTTCTGCGACACGAGCGTGTCGAACTCGTCGGGGCCGAGGCCCGCGTTGTTGTTGAAGCCGACCTTCATCTCGACCTTGAACACGATGGGCGGGTGGTCGGGGTGGAGCTGGTTCCAGGCCGCGATGTTGTCCAGACAGCTGCCGAGATCCTGGTTGCGGCTCTTGCTGTACAGCTCTGCCGGAGTCTTCGCGGCCTCGCAGTTGTTGTCGTTGCCGAACGGGTTGCTGTGGCTCACCCGCCACCGGTGGGTGATGCTGTCCACGTACACGTCCAGCTCCAGCAACGAGGCCCCGGAATCCAACGCCTGGGCGAAGTAGGTGTACTTGGCCTTGTCGTACGCGTTGTGCGTCCCGATCGCCGTCGTCTCGGAGAACTTCGGCGACGCCGCGTGGGCGTTCCCCGGTACCGCCACCGCCATGACGGCCACGCCCAGCAGCGCCGCCAGTCGTCTCACCGCACGCATGACTCAACTCCCCTATGTCGTCGCTGACTTGACGGCAGACTAGGGGTAGTCGATTACTGCCTGGTAGCCCCTGGGGGGACGCTCGGGAACAGGAGCCCCACCCGGTGCGGCACGGGGGCGGGCCGGAAGCGGGTGTGCTCCGCCTCCGGCCCGGTGGTCGTCCCCCTTCCGGCGGGGCCCTGCCCTCAGGCCGCGTACAGGTCGAAGGTGGAGCCGTGGCGCCCACCGGCGGGCACGTCGAGCTGCGGATCGACCGTGAGGATCGCCTGGTGGAGCCGCTGCAGCTGCGGCGAGGGCTCCACACCCAGTTCCTCTATCAACCGTCCCCGCAGCCTGCGGTACACGTCGAGGGCGGACGCCTGCCGGCCGGAGCGGTAGAGCGCGACCATCGCCTGCGAGTGCAGTCCCTCGTGCTGCGGGTGACGTGAGATGAGGTCGAACAGCTCGGCGATGAGCTGGGAGTGCTTGCCCAGCCGGAGGTCCGCGTCGATGCGCCGTTCCGTGGCGACCAGCCGGGACTCCTCCAGCCGCCTGACCTCGATCTCGAGGACGGGTCCGACGCGTACGTCGACGAGCGCCGGTCCCTGCCACAGGGACAGCGCCTCGCAGAACGTCCCGGATGCCTGCTCGTCGCGGTTCTGGTCGAAGGCCCTCTGGGCGGCGCTCACCAGCCGTTCGTACTCGCGCACGTCGGTGCACGCCGGTTCGACCTGGAGCAGATAGCCACCGTGTCGGGTGGCGAGCACGTCCTTCGCCGTCCCGGACGCGTCCGGGCCCATCGCGGTGCCCAGGCGCCGGCGCAGCTGGAGGATGTACGTCTGGAGCGTGGTCAGTGCGCTCGCAGGCGGTTCCGTGCCCCAGATCTCGTCCATGAGCGTGGACACCGGTAAGACCCTGCCCGGATGGAGGGCGAGGAGTGCCAGGATCTGCCGCGGCTTGCCCGCCGTCGGGACGATGGATTCTCCTCGGACGGTTGCCCCCAGGGGGCCCAGAAGCTGAATCTGCACAGTATCTCCCCGTTTTTCTTGCCGTGCTGCACCAAGTCAACGATGAGTCAAAACCCGTCGTCAAGGGCACGGTAGTGCGAGTCACTCCTTCGTTCCCTGCTTATCCACCGACGCTCAAGCGACTTTCCACTTCGCATTCGCGGGAGCCCGGCACGGCGGACACATCGTCATTACAGATTCAAGTTCCACTTACTATGATTTGACATCGACTCGCATTTCAGGAGGTGTCCCCTCCGCGTACTTCTTCGCGAGGTTGAGCGTCGCGGTGCTGTTGCGGCCGAGTGCCTCGCGCACGTACCGGCGGGCCTGAGCCGGGCCGGCGCCCTCGCCGAGCACCCGCTCGATGTTCTCCTCGCGCAGGATGACGCTGTGGTGCGAGGTGACCGTCACCCCCGACATGTCGGGGACGACCTGCCACTCGCCGATGTGGGCCGCCATCAGGGCGGGTGTCACGGTCTGCTTGTAGACGATGCGTCCGGCGTGCGGAAAGCAGACGCGGACGGACTCGGTGGTGTGCGTGGAGCCGTCCGCGGTGCGGGTGTCCATCGACATGATCTGGACTCCCGGCTCCTCCTCCACCACGTCCAGCCGGGAGACGTGCGGGACCAGCTCCGGCCAGTCGCGCACCCGGTAGAGGAACTCGTAGACCGGCTCGGCGGGTCCCGCGACCCGGACCGAGTCCTCGAAGGACAGCAGCAGCTCGTCCACGCCCGCCCAGCGCTCGGCGAGCCGTTTGAGACTCCCCAGCTCCGCACGGCTGTTGGTGTCGGTCGCCTGTTCCACCCACGCCACGTCGGAGGCCGCGTCGCCCTCGACGGTGAAGTCGTGCAGCAGGACCAGTCTCGACTCCCCGTCGCCCAGCGGCTCCACGATCCAGGTGCCCCCCATGGACTTCACCGGCGGTGCGGACTGCTCCTGACGGAACTCCACGCGCCGCCGCCCGCCGTCCAGGACGCGGCGCGAGGTCCAGGACTTCGTCCGGCCGTTGGCCGTGGCCCACATCCGCAGCCGTTCCTGCCGGCCGTCGGACTCCAGCTGTTCCACGTGGACGTTCGGCGGAAAGTACAGCGGCCACCTGACGGCGTCGGCGACGATCCCGTAGACCACGCTCGCGGGGGCGGCCACGGCGATCTCGTGCCGCGTACGGTGCACTCGCTCAGCAGACATCTCAACAGCCTCTTTCCGGATCAGAAGTTGCCCAGGCCGCCGCAGACGTTGAGCGCCTGCGCGGTGATGGAGGCGGCCTGTTCGGTGGTCAGATAGCCGACGAGGCCCGCCACCTCCTCGGGGGTGGAGTAGCGGCCGAGCGGGATCTTCGCCTCGAACCGCTCCCGTACGTCGTCCTGCGTGGTGCCCCAGGCAGCGGCGTAGCCCTGGCGGACCCGCTCGGCCATCGGGGTCTCCACATAGCCGGGGCAGACGGCGTTGACGGTGATGCCGGCCGGGGCGAGCTCCTTGCCCAGCGCCTTGGTGAAGCCGACCACGCCGTGCTTGGACGCCGAGTACGGGGCGCCCAGCAGGACGCCCTGCTTGCCCGCGGTCGAGGCGACGTTGACGATCCGGCCGTACCCGGCCTCCGCCAGCCCCCCGGTGGTGAGCACCTCGCGGGTCATCAAGAAGACGCTGTTGAGGTTGGTGTCGATGACGTCGTACCACAGCTCGTCCGTGAGGCCGGCCGTGGGACCGCCGCCGCTGCGTCCCGCGTTGTTGACCAGGACGTTGACCGGGCCGAAGGTGTCGACGGCGGTGCGGACCAGGGCCGCCACCGAGGCGGCGGAGCGCACGTCGGCCTCCGCCCCCGCCACCGGCAGGCCCTCTTCCCGCAGCTCCTCGACGGTCCGCTCGACCTTGTGCCCGGTGCGGGCGCAGACGAAGACACGGTGGCCGCGGCGGCCCAGTTCCCGGGCCACGGCGAGCCCGATGCCACTGGTGCCTCCGGTGACCAGGGCCACCGGGTTCGTCACTGTCGTCATCGGTCTTCCTCCCGAGCGGCGATTGATGCGTCCGACCGTGTCCCGCGGCACTAGAAGCCCGGACGAAGCTCGCTCGAGGCGCGGACTTGAGGAGTCTTCGAAGCCCACTCGACCCGCACCCCGCACAGTGGCCGCACCGACGACGGAACGGAGATGTCCATGACCATCCAAACCGCGAGCCGGCCCGGGGCCGCCGGCGCGTTCGCCGCCCTGTACGCCCAGGTGCAGCAGTTCTACGCCCACCAGATGCAACTGCTGGACCTCGGCGAGTGCGAGCGGTGGGCGGCCACGTTCACCGAGGACGCCACCTTCGCCGTCCCGACCCTGCCCGAGCCGGTGACCGGCCGGGCGGACCTGGCCGCGGCCACCGGCCGCACCGCGGCCGAGCTGGCGGCGAGCGGCACTCGCCACCGGCACTTCGTAGGCATGTTCGACGTCACGGAGCGGCCCGACGGCACGCTGCGCGTGCGCTCGTACGCGATCGTGTACGCCTCGCGGACGGGCGGGGACTCGCGGGTGCACCGGGTGTGCGTCTGTGACGACGTGCTGGTGCGGGTGGACGGCGCGCTCCAGGTCGCCGCCCGCACGGTCACCCGCGACGACCTCGCCTGAGCGGCGCTCAAGCGGCTCGCGTGCGCGCCTCGATCGCGGACGGCCAGGCTCCCTCCGGGCCCTGTCAGCAGGACCCAGAGGGATGCAACCAACCGCCACACGAGGGGTGTGCCGACATGTCGCAGACGACCATCGCACGGCCGGAGGTCTCGGCCCACAAGGAGGCGGTCCGGCGCGCGGCCGACCGTCTCATCGAACTGGGCGCCGCCGGCGTGCAGTTCCGGGTCACCCGGGGGCAGCACACGTTCGTCGTGACCTCCGGGGTCGCGGAGCTGGGCACGGATCGGCCGGTCCCCGAGGACGGCCGGTTCCGGATCTCCTGCATCACCAAGCCGTTCGTCTCGGTGGTGGTGCTGCAGCTGGTCGCCGAGGGCCGGATCGAGCTGGACCGCACCGTGGAGAGCTATCTGCCCGGGCTGCTGCCGCACGGCGACCGGATCACCGTCCGCAACCTGCTGCAGCACACCAGCGGTCTCTACAACTACGCCGACTCGTTCCAGAAGCCGGGCGACCGCTTCCTGCGCGACCGCTACAACCACTACGAGCCGGAGGACCTGATCGCCATCGCGGCCGGCAAGCCGCTGGAGTTCGAACCCGGCCGGGAGTTCGCCTACTGCAACACCAACTACTTCATCATCGGTCTGCTCATCGGGAAGGTGACCGGCCGCTCGTACCGCGACGAGATCCGTGAGCGCGTCCTGGAGCCGCTCGGGCTGAAGGAGACCACGCTCCCGGGCGACGCCCCGGAGATCCCCGGCCCGCACGCCCACGGCTACATGCGGATCGGCGGCCGCACCGAGGACGTCACCCTGATGAACCCCTCCGAGGCCGGCTGCGCGGGCGAGATCATCTCCACCACGGCCGACCTGGACCGGTTCCTGGTGGCCCTGTTCGGCGGAGAGCTGCTCGCCGAGCCGGAGTTCAAGGAGATGACCACTCCGCTGCCCCGCGAGATGATCAGGGACCTTCCCATGGGCATCGGCTACGGCCTGGGTCTGATGAAGCTGCAGAACGACAAGGACCTGGATCTGTGGGGCCACGGGGCGGGCATCCCCGGGTACGCCACCTTCGCCGCGACCACACCCGACCGGGAGATCCGCGTCCAGCTGTCCATCACGCTGAACGAGGACTTCACCAAGGAGGCCGAGCAGGCCGTCATCCGTGGCGTCAACACCGCCGTCTGCTTCTGAGGGCGACGCCATGACCGGTTCCGCGGAGCACGCGGAGACAGGGGAGACGGGGGAGAGGGCCGTCGTCGTCACGGGCGGCGGCACGGGGATCGGCCGGGCGACCGCGCGCGCGTTCCACGAGGACGGGGCACACGTGCTGATCGTCGGCCGCTCGGAGGCGACCCTCAGGGAGACCGCCGACGGACACGACAGGATCCGCCGCGTCACCGCGGACGTCCACGACCCGGACGCGCCCGAGCGCATCGTCTCGGCAGCGCTGCGGGAGTTCGGCCGGATCGACGTCCTCGTCAACAACGCGGCCGTCGCCGGCTTCGGGCCGCTGGCCGGTCTCGACCGGGAGGTCGTCGAGGCCCAGCTGGGCACGAATCTGGTCGCCCCGCTGTTCCTGACGCAGCGCGCGCTGGACGCCCTCCAGGCCACCCGGGGCACGGTGGTGAACGTCGGCTCCGCGGGCTCGCTCGGCCGGCGGGCCTGGCCGGACAACTCCGTGTACGGCATGGCCAAGGCCGCCCTCGACTTCCTCACCCGCACCTGGGCCGTGGAGCTTGCCCCGCGCGGCATCCGCTGCGTGGGCATCGCCCCCGGGGTGGTCGACACCGGGGTCGGGGTACGGGCGGGGATGCCTCCCGAGGCGTACGAGGCGTTCCTGGCGCAGATGGCCGAGAGGATTCCGGCCGGCCGGGTGGGTCGCCCCGAGGAGATCGCCTGGTGGATCCTGCAGCTGACCCGGCCGGCGGCCGGATACGCCAACGGCACCGTGCTGGCGGTGGACGGCGCGCTCTCGGTGACCTGAGGCGGCACAAGGCACCCGAGGCGAGGCAAGGCACCCGAGGCGAACCAGGGCAGCGACACGTATCGAAGGGGGGCGGAGGACCGGGTGACTCCGGTCCTCCGCCCCCTTTCTCGCGTTCCGGGTCAGCGGGCGACCGAGGCGGTGACGTAGCGCACCGGCACCTCGATCAGCACCGGGCCGTCGCCCTCGCGCAGCGCGTCGAGCGCGGTGACGAGGCGGGCGCGCAGTGCCGCGGCCTCGCTGTGCGGCAGGTGCTGCCACAGCAGCCGCATGCCCTGGGTGTGCGACCAGTCGACCCACGCCTCGCCGGAGACCGCGGTCATCCGCACCGGCTCGTCGACGATCTCCACGTCCGTGAAACCGGCCTGCTCCAGCGCTGCTTCGAGGTCGGCCGGGCGCTCCAGCCAGGAGTGCAGCTGCCGGTGCAGCTGTTCCGGGTGCCAGGACTCGGGCAGGTGCCTGAGCAGGGTCAGCGGGATCAGCTCGGTGAACAGCGGCGGCAGGAAGGGGAAGGTGTCCCGGGTGAAGACCGGGCTGGTGAACGCGATACGGCCGGCGTCGGCCAGCAGACCGGCGTAGTGGGCGAGCGCGGCCCGCGCGTGGGGCAGGAAGATCACGCTGTAGCTGCCGAGCACCAGATCGAAGGAGCGGGCGGGCAGGTCGGGCCGCTCACCGTCCATCACCCGCAGTTCGACGTTGCCGACGCCCTGCCGGTCGGCCTCGCCGCGGGCCTCCGCGATCATCGCGGGGGCGATGTCGATGCCCAGGGCGTGGCCCGCCGGAGCGACCAGCCGGGCCGCGGGCAGCAGGGTCGCACCGAGTCCGCAGCCGATGTCGAGAACCCGCTCGCCCGGCCGGGGCCCGGCCCGCTCGACCAGCCGACGGCCCATGGGCGTGAAGAACTCCACCCCCATCCGGTCGTAGGTGGCCGCGGCCGAGTTGAAGGCGTCGGTGATTTTCGTCTTGTAGGCGGCGGTGTCCATGTCCACTCCGGTTCCGTACGGCGAATCGAGCAGGAGCCTTCATCGTCCGGGCCCGGGCACGGACCACGCTGGAAAACTCCTCGAAAAACACTCGACAGTTGCTTGAATTCCCTTGAATAAAAGGCTTCCTGGGCAATTCGAGGCTTGTCCGTGGAAACGCGGTGCCGCAGGATGGCGCAGTAACCTCGTGCCGTCCGGAAGGAATTCGATGAGTGGTCATGTCGACGCCGTGCGTCGAATGATAAGGGCTTACAACACGGGAGTCGTCGAGGATGTCGCCGAATACATTCACCCGGAATACCTGAATCCGGCGACGCTGGAGCACATGGATCTGCGCGGGCCCGAGTCCTTCGCCATGGCGGTGAAGTGGCTGCGGATGACGTTCTCCGAGGAGGCCCGCCTCGAAGAGGTGCTGATCGAGGAGCGCGGCGACTGGGTCCGGGCCCATCTCGTGCTCTACGGCCGGCACGTCGGCGATCTCGTCGGCATGGCCCCGACCGGGCGCGTCTTCTCCGGCGAGCAGATCCATCTCATCCGGTTCGTCGACGGCAGGATCCGTGACCACCGCGACTGGCCCGACTACCAGGGCACGTACCGGCAGCTCGGCTCGCCGTGGCCCGAACCTCAGGGCTGGAGGGCCTGACCGATGATCCTGATCGCCGGAGCCACGGGCAAGGTCGGCCGCGAGGCCACCCGGCAGCTCGTCGAACTGGGCCGGGACGTCCGCGCGTTGAGCCGGAAACCCGAGGAAGCCGGCCTGCCGCCGAGTGTCGACGTGGTCGCGGGCAGTCCGGCCGACCCGGCCTCGTTGGACAGGGCGTTCGCCGGTGTCGGCGCGGCGCTGGTCGTGCTCTCCGGCGATGTCGCGCAGGAGGCCGCCAACGTCGCGGTGGCCGCGCGGCGGGCGCGACTTCGCCGGATCGTGCTGCTGTCGTCGGCGAGCGTCCGGCATCCGGTGCCGCACGGCATCGCGGACGAGCACCGGGCCGCCGAGGAGGCGCTGGCCGACTGCGGTGCGGCATGGACGTTCCTGCGCCCCGGCCCGTTCCACGCCAACACGTCCTGGTGGGCCGGGACGATCCGAGAGAGCGGCTCGGTGCGCTGCTGGATCGGGAACACCCCGGGGGCGCCCGTCGACGAGTACGACATCGCGTCGGCGGCCGTGGCGGCGCTCACCCGGGACGGCCACGAGGGCCGGGCGTATCTGCTCACCGGCCCGCAGACGCTCACCTCGCGGGAGCAGGCGCGGATCCTCGGCGAGGTCCTGGAACGGGAGCTGGACTTCTCGGTGGCGCCGGCCGAGGAGGTCGTGGAGGTCTTCACCCGGATCACCGGCGACCGCGCCGCCGCGGTGCGCAACGTCGCGGCGCTGCGCAGCCCCGAGGTGCCCTGGTCGAGGCCCACGACCGCGGTGCGTGACCTCACTGGGCGCGAGCCGCGCCCGTACCGCCGGTGGGCCGTGGAGAACGCGGCGCTGTTCGCGGCGCAGGAGCCGACCGGCGCCGCCGAGGGCTCGGAGAGGAGTGCCGTATGAACGGCGGCGGGGAGACGGCCGGACCGGTCCTCGTGACGGGGGCGACCGGTCTGCAGGGCGGCGCCGTGGCGCGCGAGCTCGTCCGCCGGGGCCGCGCCACGGTGGCCCTGGTGCGCGACCCTCAGTCGGCGGCGGCGCGGAGACTGGCGGAACTCGGCGTGACCCTGGTCCGCGGGGACCTGGACGACGAGACCTCGCTGCGCGCCGCGATGGACGGCGTGAGCGGGGTCTTCTCGGTACAGACCTTCATGACGCCGGCCGGGCTCGGCGGCGAGGTGCGGCAGGGCCGCGCCGTGGCCCGGGCGGCCCTGGCGGCCGGCGTGGACCACCTGGTCTACAGCTCGGTCGGAGGCGCCGAACGGCACAGCGGAGTGCCCCACTTCGACTCCAAGCGGGGCATCGAGCGGTACCTGTCCCGACTCGGAGTTCCGGCCACCGTGCTGCGCCCGACCTTCTTCATGGACAACTTCGCCGCCCACGGCGTGCCGTCGGAGGACGGCACCCTGGTGGTACGGCTGGCCCTGAAGCCGGACACCCGGGTGCAGTTCATCGCGGTCGAGGACATCGGCTTCTTCGCCGCGCAGGCCTTCGAACGCCCGCGGGACTACCTGGGGCGGGCGGTGGAGATAGCCGGTGACGAGCTGACGGCGACCGGGCTGGCCGAGGCGTTCGCGGAGCGCACCGGCCGGCCCGCGCGCTTCGAGGAGCTTGCGCTGGACACCGTCGCGGCCAACCCGTACATCCCCAACGCGCCCGAGATCTCGCTGATGTTCGAGTGGTTCCAGGAGCACGGCTATCGCGCGGACATTCCCGCGCTGCGGGCCGAACACCCGGGCCTGATGAGCTTCTCGACGTATCTCAAGGGCATCGACGTCACCTAGGGCCCAGCCGGGCGACAAGGATGCCCCGGACAGGCCGTGTGCCTGTCCGGGGCATCGCGTTTCGTGCTCAGCAGGAGATGAACTTGGTGCCGGAGTCCTTGGCGTGCTTCTTGTTGTCGAGGGTCGTGTACAGCACCTTGGTGTTGTAGATGCCGGTGCCGCAGCGCGCGGAGGCGGAGACGGTGCCGGACCTGGCGTCGGTGCACTTGCTCGCGACCGGAACGGGCGCCGGCCACGTCGGGTTGATCAGCTCCAGGTAGACGCACGTCTTCTTGTTGTTGCCGAACGACGTCTTCGCCACGATCTTCCCCCCGCTCTTGTACGGCTTCTGGGGACTGGCCGACGCGTGCGCGCTCGCACTGCCGCCGATGACGAGTGCCAGCGTCGCACCGGCGACGGCCAGGGAACGGAAGCTCTTCATGTGGATCGGGCTCCTTCTGTGGGTGTTGTCGTCGACCTGTGGTTGCTGTCGACGGGATCAGGCGTGGCAGTCGGGCAGACCGCCGTGGAACGCGGACATCTCCTTGAAGAGCGCGCCGACGTCGAGCGGATCGCCGGGCGCCGCACCGCGCACCTCCGCGTAGCCGCGGTGCAGATTCGGCACCACGCGCTCGGAGTCGAGAAGGCCGTCGAACGGCCCCGCCCCGAGGTCGCGGGCGAGCTGGAACGGGGTCAGGCCGGCGGCCACGCCCCGCCGGGCCTGTTCGTGGAGCCAGCGGAAGTACGCCTCGCTGTGGTCGATCAACTCGGGGCCGCCGACCGGGCCGTGGCCCGGGACGACCGTCTCGGCGCCGAGCGCGCGCAGCCGTTCCATGGCCCGCAGCGACCCGGAGACGGAGCCCATCAGGCAGAACGGCGTGACGCCGGACATCACGAGGTCGCCGGTGAACACGACGCGCCGTTCCGGCAGCCAGACGACGGTGTCGTTGGTGGTGTGCGCCGGCCCCAGGTGGACCAGGTCGGCGCGCACCCCGCCGATGTGCAGGGTCAGCGTGTCGCGGTAGGTGACGTGCGGCAGGGTCAGCCGCAGGTCGCCCCAGCGCACGTCGGGCCACAGGCCGGTAAGGTGCAGCCCGGCCGCCGCCATCTCGGTGCGTGTGCGCTCGTGGGCGACGATCAGCGCCTCCGGGAAGTGGGAGTTGCCGAAGGTGTGGTCACCGTGGAAGTGGGTGTTCACCACGGTGCGCGGCGGGACCCCGGACCGGCGCAGCACCTCCTGGCGCAGCAGCCGGGCGCGGAACTCGGTGGCCGCCGTGTCCACCAGCAGGCTCTGGCCGTCGTCGCCGACGACCAGGCCCGCGTTGTTGAGGCACCAGCCGCCGTCGGGCTGCACGTACGCGTGGACCCCGTCGGCGACCTCGACCATGTGGGGTGCGGCCCGGACCGCCGTGCTCACAGCGCGTCTGCCGGGGCGAGCCCCAACGTCTTCAGCATCGGCAGGTAGTTGAAGACGTCATAGTGCTCGATGACCTGGCCGGCGTCGTTGAAGCGCAGTTCCTCCAGCATGTACCAGGTCACCTTGCGGCCGGTCGGGGCCTTTCCGAGGAACTCGCCCCCGTGACTGGCCGTCACGGTGATCCGCAGGCAGACGCGGTCCCCCTCGGCGACGATGCTCCTGACGTCGAGGTGCAGGTCGGGGAAGGCGGCGAGGCCGCCCTCCATGGCCCGCACCATGGCCTTCGAAGAGACCTCGCGGTCCTCGGAGAAGTGCTGGATGTCCGGGGCCCAGTGCTTGATGATGCCCTGGAGCTCCCAGCGGTTCCAGCTCGCGACCATGGAGAGGGCGAGCTCCTTGTTGCGCTCTTGGGCGGACTTCTCGGTGAGTGTGGCGGACATGCCGATTTCCTTTCGGAACAGGGGAGTCGAAGCGGATCGGTCGGAACTGTGCAGCCGGCCCGGGGGAGTCCGGGCGGCGCAGTGCGCGGCGGCTCGCACCGGGGTCAGGGCAGCAGGACGTGCTTGCCGACGGTGCTTCCGTCGAGCAGGGCGCGCACGGCGACCGCGGCCGCGTCCAGCCGGTGACGCCCCGCGATCTCGGGCCGGAGAACGCCCTCGGCGACGAGCCGGAGGAGCGCGGCGAAGTCGGCGTCGAAGTCCTCGCCCGGCTTGACGTAGTACATCGCCATGCGCCGGCCGCGGGTGAGCCCCAGGTGCCGGGCCGCCCAGCGCCGCACCGTGCGCCGCAGCGCCGGGACGTGCGGGCGGAACCACTGCCCGGGTTCGTACCCGGCGACGGAGGAGTCGTAGGAGACCAGGGTGCCGCCGTCGGCGAGCATGGCCCAGCCCTCGTCGAGCCCGCGACCGCCCACGTGGTCGAAGACGGCCCGTACGCCGCCGGGAACCCGCTCTCCGACGGCCGCGGCCAGACCGGGCGCACGGTAGTCGAACGGCTCCGCCCCGAGCGCGCGGACGGCCTCGTGCTTGGCCGGTGAGGCGGTGCCCAGAACGCGCAGCCCGTGGTGCACGGCGAGCTGTGTGAGCAGGGTGCCCACGCCACCGCTGGCGCCGTGCACCAGGACGGCGTCACCGGGTCGCACGTCGGCGAGCCGGTGCAGCATCTGCCAGGCGGTCACTCCGTTGGTGACCAGGGCCACGGCGACGGCCGCGTCCAGGTCCTCCGGGACGGACGCGAGCGTTCGGGCGGACGTCTCCACGTACTGCTGCCAGGAACCCTGGCGGGGCATGGCGGCGACCCGCTCGCCGACGCGCCGCCCGGAGACGCCGGGACCGACCTCGGTGATGCGCCCGACCAGGTCGTAGCCCGGCACGAAGGGGAAGCGGGGCGGGAAGGGGTGCAGGTGCCGGAGCATCTGCACCTCCGCGTAGGAGACGCCCGCGGCCTCGACCCGGACGACGACCTTGCCGCGTCCGGCGACCGGGCGCTCGCCGCCGCCCAGGGCGATCCGCCGCTCGGGTTCTCCGCTGCCGGTCATCCGGACGAAGGCGTTGGCGCCGCCGGCCGGCGCCCCGGCCGGGAGGGTCCGCGCGGTCGGCTCCGCGGGCTCGGGGATCTCGGTCGTCATGCGGCCGACTCCTCGAGGCGCGGAGCGAAGTCGGCGGAGTGATCGGCCGCCCAGCGGGCGAAGGTCCGGGCCGGGCGGCCGGTGACGCGCTCGACGGTGTCCACGGGCACGGGCGGGCGGGCGACGGCGTCGGCGAGGTAGTCCAGCACCATCTCGACGACCGGCGGCGGCATGACCGTCGCCATGGACCGCCTGGCCCGCTCGGGGGTGATCTCCTCGAAGGTGATCGGGCGGCCGACGGCCCCGGCTATCGCTCGCACCTGATCGACCTGGGTGATCGCCTCGGGTCCGGTGAGGACGTACGCGCGTCCGGCGTGCCCGTCCTCCAGCAGGGCGGCCGCGGCCACGGCGGCGACGTCGGCCTCGTGCACCGGCACGCGACGGGCGTCGCCGTAGGGGGCGCGCACCACGTCCTCGGTGCGAATGGAGTGACCCCACTGCCACAGGACGTTGGCCGCGAACTCGTCGGGCCGTACGAAGGTCCACTCCAGACCGGACTCCTCGACGGCGCGCTCCACGGTGCGATGGTGCTCCGCGCTGTGGTTGTGGCCCGAGGTGTCGAGCACGGAGGACGAGGAGAGCACGACGATCCGGCGTACGCCCGCCTCCGCGGCGGCGGCGACCACCTCGCCGGCGGTCTCCGGGACCGGGAAGAGGTAGAGGCGCTCGGCGCCGTCCAGCGCGGCACGCAGCGTGTGGGGATACACCAGGTCGCCCTCGTACACCTCGACCCCGTCCGGCAGCGCGGCGGCGGCCGGGTCGCGGGTCAGCGCCCGCACCCGCCGGCCCGCGGCGAGGAGGTGGCCGGCCACGAGGCGGCCCACGGATCCTGTCGCTCCTGTCACCAGAACTGTCACGCCTGCTCCGCCCTGTCCGGCCTCAGCCCTGTGAGGCTTCTTCGTCCGTTGCGCCACCAGGATCGGAAACCGGACTGGAGGGTCCCCTGAGGGTCGCTGGAGCACGGGCCCGAGGTGCGGACGGCGGAGCGTGTCTCAGCCGGTGGGGCCCCCTGCGGCCCGGTCGGCGATGCACTGCTCGATGCCGTCGAGGACCCGCTGGAGCCCGAACTCGAAGCCGCCGTCCGGCCCGAGCCCCGCGCCCGGTTCCTCGAAGACTCCCGACATCCAGACCCTGGTGAGGAACGGGTAGCGGTCGGCGGAGATCACCTGCTCCAGCAGCGGCCCCGTCTGCTCGTACCACTCGTCGTAACTCAGGCCGGCGCGCCGTGCGTCCTGCTCGGCGTCCGCCGACTGCTGAGTCGCGCCGCGCACATAGCCGTTGAGCAGATGGACGACGGCGAGCATCTCCCGCTCGTCCAGGCCCAGCCCCGTCAGGGCCCCGAACACGCCGTCCCACATGGCGGTCTCGTTGGGGCCCATCAGCATTCGCGACGAGATCAGCGGTGGCACCCACGGGTGGCGCCGGGCGATGTCCATGCCGCCCCGGGCGTAGCGCTCCAGCGCCTGCCGCCAGCCGTCGGCGCCCTCGAGCGACGGGGCTTCGGCGAGGACCTCGTCGAGCATGCAGTTGACCAGCTCGGCGCGGCCCGACACATAGGTGTAGAGGGACATGGCGGAGACCCCGAGCGGCTCCGCGACCTTGCGCATCGACAGGGCGCCCAGCCCCTCCGCGTCGGCGACGGAGATCGCGGTCCGCACGATGCGGTCGACCGACAGGCCCTGGCGGGGGCCGCGGGCCGGCGGGGCGGGCTCGTGCTTTTTGCGCCACAGAAGAGTCAGGACGCGTGCGGCATCCATGCGGCCGGTTTCTTTCGCCATTCGAGTCCTTGACCTCGCGTCGGAGTGGTGATCCTGTACGCTGTAAAGAGTTTTCCGTACACCGTAAAGAGTTTAGCGCCGCAAAGGCGCACACCCCCGAGCCCAGCTGAAAGCGAGGCGCCGCTTTGCCTGCTTCCGTCCCCGCTGCCAAGGCCAAGCCCGGAACGTCCCGGCAGCATCCCACGAAGAAGAAGTTCGAACTCGGCCGCAAAGCGCGGAAGGCGACGCTGGCCGTCCACGTCGTCACCTCGGTCGGCTGGGTGGGCCTCTCGCTCTCCATGGCGGTCCTGGCGATCATGGGATGCACCACGGACGACCCCGCCGTGGCCAAGGGCGTCTACTACGCGATGTACGTGTTCGACGACACCAGCGTGACGGTCTTCAGCATCACCGCCGCGGTCACCGGCGTCCTGCTCTCCTGCGGCACCAAGTGGGGGCTGCTGCTGCACTGGTGGATCGTCGTCAAATGGGTCATCACCCTGTTCATGACGATCTTCGCGTGGTTCGTCATCCACCCGGTCGTCACGACGGCCACCGAACGCACGGCCGATGTGGGCGACGGCCCGCCGGACCCCGGTGGCGCCGCGGACTTCCTGCTGTGGAGCGTCCCCGTGCTGTTCGCCCTGCTCACCGTCGCCGCCGTCGTCTCGATCTACAAGCCCTGGGGGCGCACCGCCCGCGGACGACGCGCCCAGGCCGGCGGCAGGCGCGGCTGAGGCGTGGTCAGGTTCGCGCCCGGCCGCAGTCCGAGGTGCCCCGCGCTGCGTCGAGCGCGGCGCACCAGGTCGTCACACTGGGGGCCCGCAACAGGCCCGTGCCGATGAGCAGCCCGGCGAAGCCCTCGTCCAGCAGGTGGGCGGCGGTCACCGGGTCGGCGATGCCGCTCGCGCTGACCGGGAGGGGAGTACCGGTGGAACGCACCGCGGGCAGCAGCGCCCGGCCGCGGCCGAGGTCGCCCGGCAGCCGTTCACGGGTGGCGATGTCCTTGTTGTTGACCGCCACCACACTTTCGGACCCGCGCGCCACCGTCGCCACCTCCGTCTCGTCGGCGACCTCGACGAACGGGGTCAGCCCCAGCTCCAGGGCGTGATCGGTCAGCCGGGCCAGCACCCCGGCGGGCAGCACTCTCGCGGTCAGCAGGACGGCGGAGGCGCCCAGCTCGCGGGTCCGCTCCAGCTGGCGCCTGCTGGTGACGAAGTCCTTGCGCAGCAGCGGCAGCGAGGTGCGGGAGGCGACCTCCCTCAGCAGGTCCTCGGTACCTCCGAACCAGCGCCCCGTGACCACCGAGAGGCAGGGCGCACCGGCCGCCTCGAACCGCTCCACGGTCCCGGCCACCCCGAAGGCGCCCAGCAGGTCCCGGCCGCTCGCGTCCCGCCGTTTGACCTCCATGATCAGCGGCCGGGCCGCCGTGGCGAGCGCGTCGGCGAAGGGGGTGTTCACACGGTCCTCCAGGCACGGGTGACGGCGGACGCGGGACCGGCTCGCAGCAGCCCGTCGCCGGCGCGCGCCGCCGAGTCGACGTCGATTCCGAGAAAGCGCGGATGCGCACGCGCACCCGCGAAGTCGCCCGGATTGCCGGCGTGCAGACCGCCCGCCAGCAGGAAGGGCAGCCCTGTACGGTCGGCGAGGGCGGTCACGTCCGCGTCGTCGAGGGGCTGTGCGGTACTGCCGATCCGGCCGTCCGCGGTGACCGAGTCCAGCAGGAAGCCGTCGGTGCCGGCCCGCTCGTAGGCACCGATCAGCCGTTCCTCCGGACACACGCCCCGCCGCAGGTGGAGCACCTTGATGATCTCGAGGTCCGCCGGCCCGTCCCGGCGCAGCGCACGCACCGTGCCGGGAGGCTGGAAGCCGTGCAGTTGCACGCACGGCACCCGGGCGGCCGTCACGGCCGCCAGCACGGCCCGGACGTCGGACGAGAAGGTGACGAGCACCGGCCTGAGCCGGCCGGTGTCCAGGGCGACCGCGGACAGGGCGGCGAGGCGGGCGGCCGTCAGTTCGCACCGGCCGCCCGGGACGCCGTGCCACAGGCCGACGAGATCGGCGCCGGCCGCCGCCAGGTCCGTCACCTCGGCCGCGGTGGTCGCCCCGCAGAACTTGACGAGCACTATCCGGCCGCCGACGGCTCGGCTTCCCCCACCAGCGAGCCCTCGGTGAACCCGGTGCCGTCCGTCCTCAGCAGTCCCGGGTGCGCCGCCCTCAGCTCGGCGATGACCCGCTCGTAGGGCAGGTCCTCGAACTCCCCGTGGTGCCGCAGGAACTCCATGTGCCGCCGGCCCCGCAGGTCGAAGGGGTGGTACAGGCTGTCGGCGGTGCCGTCGAAGTCCAGCGGCGCCATGTCGTACAGCCGGCACAGCGTCCGGTTGAACACCGGGGTCGCCTTGATCCAGCGGCCGTCGAGGTACACCGTCGTGAAGCAGTGCATGTGGAAGACGTCGCCGCCCAGCAGCCGCTTGAGCCGCTCGGAGGCCAGGTGGTTGCGCACGTCGGCCAGGCCGAGCCGGGCGGGGATGCCGAGCGAACGCAGCCCGGCCACGAACAGCACCGACTTGTGCAGGCACATGCCGGAGCCGGTGCGCACCACCGTGCTCGCCCGCAGTCCGTCGCGGGACAGGTCCGCCCCGTACACCTCGTAGCGGACGGAGTCGCGCACCGCGTAGTAGAGCGCGACCGCCTGTTCGGTGGGGGTGCCGGCTCCGGGCGGCAGGGCGCCGGCGACGAAGCCGCGCACCTCGGGCGAGGCGTGGTCGAGGAAGGCGGTGGCGCGCAGGGTGCCGGGATCCTCGCTGTGCTGGGTGGTCACGTGGGGTCTCTCCGGTCGTGGGTGAGGGGTCCTGAAGGGGCGGCGGGTCACAGGCCGAGCAGGGCCGCGACGCGGTTGCGCTGGATCTCGGAGGTGCCCGAGTACAGGGTCGAACCGACCGCGTTGCGCAGCTCCGCCTCGATGCCGTACTCGGCCGTGTAGCCGTAGCCGCCGAAGATCTGCACGGCGGCGAGGGCGGAGGCGACGTTGGCCTCACTGGTGACGAGCTTGGCCATGGCGATGTCCCGGGTCACGTTCTGGCCGGCCGCCATCCGTTCGGCGGTGCCGTACAGCCAGTGCCGGGCCGTCTCCACCCCGATCTCCATGTCCACGATCTTGTGGGAGACGGCCTGGTAGTCGCCGATGGGCCGGCCGAACTGCCTGCGGGTGCGGGCGTACTCGACGCAGCGGGTGACCCGGTGCCGCATCTCTCCCGCGTTGACGACGAAGGAACAGAGGATCTCCCGGCGCATCACGTGGTCGAGCACCAGGAAGCCGCCGCCGGGCCGGCCCACGACCCGGGACGCGGGAACACGGCAGTCGTCGAGGTACAGCTCGCTCAGCGGGGAGGTGCGCAGCCCCATCTTCGCCACCGGCGCGCCGATCCGGAGCCCGGGGGTGTCACGCTCCACCAGGAACGCGGTCACGCCGAGCGGACCGGGTTCGTCGCCGGTACGGGCGTAGACCGTGAACAGGCCGGCGACCGGCCCGTTGCTGACGAAGGACTTGGCGCCGTTCAGCACGTAGTCGTCGCCGTCGCGCACCGCCCTGGTCCGCATCGCCAGCGCGTCCGAACCGCTGTCCGGTTCGCTGATGGCATGGGCGCCGATCAGCTCGCCCGAGCAGATGCGCGGCAGATAGCGGTCCTTGAGGGCCGCCGTGCCGAAGCGCTGCAGCGGCACCCCCGTGGCGACGATGTGGGTGCAGACGGAGAAGCTCAGCCCGGCGTCCCGGCAGCCCTCGCCGAGCGCCTCCAGGACGTACATGGTGGTCAGCAGCGACTGGCCGAGGCCGCCCCACTTCCTGTCGAAGGGCAGCCCGAGGATGCCGGTACCGGACAGGGTCCGCCAGTTGTCGTACGAGAACGCGGCGGCCGCGTCGCGCTCGATGCGACCGGCGTTGAGCTTCTCCAGCCAGGGCGCCAGGCCGTCGCGCAGCGCCCGCTGTTCCGCGGTCCAGTCGATCATCAGTAGTGGGAGTAGCCGGCGGAGTCGAGGTCGTGGCGCTCGTCGCCGCGCAGGGCGGGGGTGAACACGCACACCAGACGCAGGTCCTCCTCCGGGTGCGCCACGAGCCAGTGCGCGTCGTGCCGGTCGAGCGCGTAGAGCGTCCCGGGCGTGATCGGGTGGGTGGTGCCCTCGGCGTCGACCACCTCGCCGCTGCCCGCTATGCAGTAGCAGCTCTCCAGATGATTGCGGTACTCCAGGCGGGACTTGGTGCCCGCCCGGACGATCGTGTCGGTGACGGTGTAGCCGACGCCGTCGCCCTCGGTGAGGAACCGGCGGCTCAGGCCGTTCCCCCAGTCGACGCAGGCCACGTCCTCGAGCTTACGGACGATCATGGATGGGTTCCTCTCTTCCGGGCGTCGGTCGGTGTGCGGCCGGGCCGGGGACGCGCAGTTCCCGTACGAAGGAACGCAGCGCGTCGACGGGGTCCCGCCCCGCGGCGCCGGACTGTTCGATGCGGGCCACCCCGGCGCTGCCGACGACCACGGCGTCGGCGCCGAGCGTCGCGAGGAGCGCGACGTCGGTGCCCGTCCTGATCCCGAAGCCGACGGCCACGGGCACGCGGGCGGTGGAACGCAGGGTGGCGATGACTGTCCCGAGCCGCTCCGGGTCCCGGGCGGCGGTGGTGCCGCTGCGGCCGTAGTGGGCGACCAGGTACACATAGGCGGAGGCCTGGTCCGCCGCTTCGGCCACGGCGTCGGAGCCGGAGGTGGCGTAGCAGGTGGTGACGAGCGGCAGTCCCGCCCGGTGCACGGCCGCGTAGTGGGCCGCGCGCAGCCGGGGCGGCACGCCGTGCAGCAACAGCCCGTCGCACCCCGCGTCACGGACGGCCGCGGCGAAGTCGTACGGGTCGGTGCCCCGGACGGTGTGGCTCCAGTCGGCGAGCAGCGCGATCCGCAGCCGGCGCAGCCCCGGCCGCACGGCCGCCACGGCGTCCAGGACGGCCCGCGGGGTGACTCCGCCGGCCAGCGCCCGCGCGGCGGACGCCCGGACGATGGGCCCGTCGGTGGCCGAGTCGGGGAACGGCACGGCCAGTTCGAGGCAGTCGACCTCGTTCTCGTCGAGCATGGCGGCGAGTTCGGGCAGTGCGGCCAGCGGCGGGTCGCCCGCGTTGAGGAACACCGCGAGACCGGGCCGCCCCGGCCGGCGGCGGGTGAAGAACTCAGGCATGGGCCGCCGCCCCCGCGCGGAGCCTGGT
Source organism: Streptomyces sp. NPDC044061 (assembly GCF_056434305.1). Taxonomy (NCBI): domain Bacteria; kingdom Bacillati; phylum Actinomycetota; class Actinomycetes; order Kitasatosporales; family Streptomycetaceae; genus Streptomyces; species Streptomyces sp. NPDC044061. The sequence goes on from NZ_JBWKFL010000016.1 coordinate 52,503, forward strand.
GAGCAGATCGAGGGCCCGGCCGTCCCGGATCACGCCGCGGGCGGCGTCCAGTGCCGCGCCCCAGTCGCCGGTGAGCCGGCCGGCCACGGCGAGCGCGGCGGCGTTCAGGCAGACGGTCTCCTCGGCCGCCGGGACGCAGTTGCCCGAGAGCACCGCGCGGAAGTACGCGACGGGGTCCGCACCCTGGGGCCGAAGATCGTCCGGCGAGCCGGGGCGCAGCCGCAGCCGGGCCGGGTCGAGGACGAACTCGTCCTCCTCGGCGCCCTCGAAGGTGTACACCCGGTTGGGCGTGAAGCTCAGGAGTTCGTCGGCGCCCGGCTCGTTGACGCACAGCCACACCGAGCGGCCCGCCCCGCCGGCCAGATGCGCGGCGGCGTGCCGCAGTCCGGTCACCAACCGGGGATCTGCGACGCCGGTCAGCTGCGCACGGACCGGGAGGCGGCCGAGGAAGGGGCCGAGGGCGTTGAGGAAGCGGCCGAGCTTCCTGATGTCCAGGGGCAGCACGCTCCGGGTGAGCAGGGCGAGTTCGGCCGGGTAGACGAAGGAACCGGCGAAGGCGATGCCGTGCCGCTCCAGGGACGCGTGGGCCTCCTCGTACGAGGAGACCGGCGGGATCCCGAGCCGCTCCAGCAGGTCCAGGGAGCCGAGGCTGCCGGTGTACGCGCGCGAGCCGGTCTTCACGACCCTGACCCCCATCGCGGCGGCGACCACCGCGGCCGCGGTGGAGACGTTGAAGGTGCTCGGGCCCCCGCCGGTCCCGACGATGTTGACCGCGGCACCGATGTCGCCGGGCACGTCGGCCGGGCGGCGCTCGGCCAGCGAGTCCAGCAGGCCGGTCAGGGTGGCGCGCTCGGGCATCCGGGTGGACAGCGAGGCGAGCAGGGCCACCGCCTCACCCCGGTGCAGCGCGCCGTCGTGGAGCCGGTCCCAGAACGACCGCCAGAGCGGCAGCTCCACGGGCCGGTCCTGCCGGAGCAGAGCGGTGACGGCGTCATGCACGGCTACGCGCTCTTCGTCCGCTGCGGCGACGCGTGGGCGATGAACGCGTCGATGGCGGCCACCGACCTGAAGGACTCCGGCCGCAGGTCGACCGTCTCGCTGTCGATGTCGAACCGGTCCTCGACCCAGGCGATCAGCTTGAGCAGCCCGAGGCTGTCGATCACCCCGTGCGCCAGCAGGTCGTAGTCGTCGGCCAGTTCCGCCGCGGGCACGTCCGGCAGGAACTCCTCGACCACGAACTCCTTGATGGTCTGGGCGTGTCGCATGTCAGCTCTCCTTGGTGAAGTGGACTCGGACGGCGCGTTCCCGGTCGACCTTTCCCGTGGCGGTCCGGGGCAGCGGCTCGTCGGTGATCAGCAGCGTCGAGGGGACGGCGGCCCTGGCCAGGCCGCCCGCCAGATATCCGCGCAGCGTCAGGCTGTTGAGGCCGGAGCCGGGGTCGCGGCGCGCCACGGCGTGCAGCGCCCGGCCGGACACCGGGTCGGGCAGGGCCAGCACGGCCGCCTCGGCGACACCCGGGTGCGCCAGGAGCAGATGCTCGACCTCCTGCGGATTGACCCGCACCCCACGGACCTTGACCTGGAAGTCCGTGCGTCCGACGAGGGTGAGCACACCGTCGGCGGAGCGGCACACCAGGTCGCCGCTGCGGAACCAGCGCCGCCCGTCGGCACCCGCGGGATGCGGGACGAACGCGCCGGAGGCGGCCGGCGCGCCGAGATAGCCCGCACTCTGGAAGGGGGTGGAGACGTACAGCTCGCCGGTGCCGGGCCCGTCCAGCACCGTGCCGTCACCCCGGACGAGCAGCGCCCGCACACCGGGCAACGGCCGGCCGAGGGGCACCGGGCGGTCGGGGTCCGGGGCACCGGGCAGTTCGTGCAGGAAGCTGTCGTTGGTCTCGGTGCAGCCGTAGACGTTGTACAGCCGCGCGCCGGGCAGCAGCCGTGGCAGAGCGGCCAGGACGGGGGCGGGCATGGTGTCGCCGGTGAACACGGCGTGCCGGACGGACGGGAGCGTACGGCCCTCGGCGCGGGCCGCGTCGACCAGTGTCCGGTAGAACATCGGCACGGACTGGATCACCTCGGGCCGTTCCCGCTCGACCAGATCGAGGAGACGGCCGCCCTGGGGAACGCGGTCCGCGTCGACCAGGACGACCCGCCCGCCGCGGGCGAGCGTCGTCCACACGTCCAGCAGGCTCACGTCGAAGTTCAGGGGCGCGTAGTTCAGTACGGTCGTGCCGGGACCGATGCCGAAGGCGTCGCCGGCCCAGGCCGTGAACCGGTCCACCGCGGCCCTGCCCAGGGGCACGATCTTGGGCAGCCCGGTGGAGCCCGAGGTGGTGAGCAGCAGCGCGGTCCCCTCGAGGTCCGTCCGGCCGGGGCGGTCCGGCCGGGATCCGCCGGGCGCCGCCGGCCGTCGGGGCGGCTTGCCCGGGGCGAGCACATGACGCACCCCGGCCTGTGCGTACAGCCGGTCCAGGACGTCGGCGCCCAGCGTCGGCGAGGGCAGCAGCAGCGGCCGGCGCGCCAGGAGGCAGGCCAGGATCAGGGCGACCGTCCGGGGCGACTTGACCGCGGGAAGGGCCACAGGCTCGCCGGCCGGCAGCCGGGCGATCCGGTCCCGCTCCAGCTCCGCGCGGCGCAGCAGCGCCCCGTAGCCGATCGCGTGCCCCCACCAGACCAGGGCGGTCGCTTCCGGGGTCCGGCGGGCGTGGTCCACGACGGCGTCGACGAACGAACGAGGCTCCGCGACGGTGGCCGCTTCGGTGATGCCGTCCACGCTCTTCCCCTCCGGTCCCCGTCCGCCGCACGTCCGGCGGACTTGTCGATCTCATCGTGGTTCCGGAGCCTGGAGGATCGTTAGAGCCTCGCTCGGCGGGTGCCGGGCCGTGAACACGCGGACGGCGGCCGGCCCGGACCCCGGAGAAGGGGCCCGGGCCGACCGCCGTCGGTGTGGCGGTGCGGCCGGTTCTGGCCGCCGAGGATCTCGGCGTGCTGCCGGTCCCGGTCGCCGAGGATCTCGGGGCGTGGCCGTCTCAGTCGCCGAGGAGGTCGGCGAGTGCCAGGGCCGGGTCGTGGGCCGGGGGCCCGGCCGGCCACCAGGTGCCGGACCGGTCCTGGTAGGGGTACCAGCGGCCGTCGCGCCCGTACCGCAGCTGCAGTCCGCGGCCGGCCAGCGTCCAGTGGTTGCCGCGCACGACGACCTCGGGCAGCTCGTCGTCCTCCCAGCCCGCGGAGAGCGCCGTCCGGGCCCGCGCGACCTGGGGCCGCGGGGGCTCCCACGCCTGTTCGAGCACCTCCAGTCCGGCGCTCCCGCCGAACCGCCAGGCCTCGACCGCCCGGTCCAGTTCGTCCGGCCGGCCGCAGGACTCCCGCAGCCGCCGGGGCACACGCGGGTCGGGGTGGGTGGCGGCGATCCGCACGGTGTCCGGCCACGGCTCGAGCGGCCGGGGCGGCGAACTCGTCAACCCCTTGGTGTAGGCGAGCAGTTCACGCGCGCGTACGGCCGCGTCGGCGACGAGGCGCTCCAGCGGATCCGCCTCGATGCCGGTCACGGACTCCGCGTCCGCGTCCGGCGGTTCGGGCAGGGCGGGAAGGGCGGGCAGGGGAGTGACGGGGCGTGCGTACGCCTCGGCGAGAGGGATGCCCGCGACCGGCCGGGGGGCCTGCCCGCCCGGGCGCTCCGCGCCTTCCGCCTCGCCTCCTTCAGCGCCCTCATCAGCGCCCTCGTCGCCCTCCTCGCCCTCCTCCCCGTCCCCCGGGTCGTCGGCGGCAACGGTCAGGGCACGCACGAGCAGGACGGACTTCAGCTCCTCCAGCGCCCGAGTCCAGTCCCGGCCGCGTACCAACAGCAGGATCCGCGGCTCCGCGTCGAGCAGCCAGGAGAACTGGTAGCCGAGCGCCACCGCGTGCGCGCACGGGTGGTCCGGCTCGTCGCAGTCGCACTCCGGTTCGAGCTCGCCGTAGCCGGGCAGCAGTCCCAACCGGGCGTCCTCGGCCGCTTCCAGCAGGTCGGGCGGGAGCTCCCCGGCGAGCAGCGCCTCCGTCTCCGCCGGCCGGTCCGCGGTCCGCTCCCAGAGCGCGTCCCACCGGTCGTCGTCCAGTTCGGGGAGCTCGAAGGCGACGGTGTACGGCTCGTCCTCACCGGTGTACCACTGCGCCGTGACGCGCCCCGGAGCGACCGTCAGGGGACCGAGCCGCCCGGAGCGCGCGAAGGACCGCCCCTTCTTCAGGGGCTCCTCCTCCGGCCAGCCGTCCTCCATCGACTCGACCCAGGCCCTGCCCCACCAGGACTGGCCGCGGGCCCGCCCGCCCCTGCGCGGCGGGAAGGCGGCGAAGCCCCGGGCCAGGTCCTCGTGTCCGTCGCTCATGCCCCGCTCCTCAGCTCCACCAGTTGCGCCAGCTCGTCGTTCCCGAGCCGGCCCAGCGCCTGCTCACCGCTGCCGACGACCGCGTCCGCGAGCTCCCGCTTGGCCTCCATCAGCGCCGCGATGCGGTCCTCCACCGTGCCCTCCGCGATCATCCTGTGCACCTGCACCGGCCGGGTCTGGCCGATGCGGTACGCCCGGTCGGTGGCCTGCGCCTCGACGGCCGGGTTCCACCAGCGGTCGTAGTGCACGACGTGGTCGGCCCGGGTCAGGTTGAGACCGGTGCCCGCCGCCTTCAACGACAGCAGGAACACCGGCACTTCGCCGTCCTGGAAGCGTTGGACCAGCTCCTCGCGTCTGGCCACGGGCGTTCCGCCGTGCAGCAGCTGCGCGGGAACGCCCCGCTCCGCCAGATGCCGCTCCAGCAGCCGGGCCATGGCCACGTACTGGGTGAAGACCAGTGCCGCGCCGTCCTCCGCCAGGATCGTGTCCAGCAGTTCGTCGAGCAGCGCCAGCTTGCCGGAGCGGCCGGCCAGCTTCGGCTCGTCCTCCTTGAGGAACTGGGCGGGGTGGTTGCAGATCTGCTTCAGGCCGGTCAGCAGCTTGAGGACCAGGCCGCTGCGGGCGATTCCCTCGGTCGACCTGATCTCGGCCATGACGGAACGCACCTGCTGCTCGTACAGGGCGGTCTGCTCCGCGGTGAGCGGCACCGGGCGATCCGTCTCGGTCTTGGGCGGCAGCTCGGGCGCCACCCCCGGGTCGGACTTGCGGCGGCGCAGCAGGAAGGGCCGCACGAGCCGGCCGAGGCGCTGGGCGCTGGGGCTGCCGGTTCCGGGATCCGCGGCGCCGGAACCGGCCCGCTCGGCCTCGATCGGGGCGATCCAGCGGCGGCGGAAGTGGGCGTGGCCGCCGAGCAGTCCGGGGGTGGTCCAGTCGAGCACGGCCCACAGTTCGGAGAGGCTGTTCTCCACGGGGGTGCCGGTGAGCGCGATCCTGGCGTCCGCCGGGATCAGCCGCAGCGCCCTGGCCGTGGCGGAGGACGCGTTCTTGACGTGCTGGGCCTCGTCGGCGACGACCATGCCCCAGGAATGACGGCCGAGCCGCTCGGTCTCCAGCCGCATGGTGCCGTAGGTGGTGAGGACGAAGCCGCTGTCCGCCCCTTCGAGGCTGCGGCCGGTGCCGTGGAATCGGCGCACGGGTGTGCCGGGCGCGAACCTCAGGACCTCGCGCTCCCAGTTGCCGAGCAGCGACGCCGGGCACACCACGAGGGTGGGGCCGCGACTGCCCTCGTGCTCCTGGCGGAACAGATGGAGCGCGATGAGCTGGATCGTCTTGCCCAGGCCCATGTCGTCGGCCAGGCAGCCGCCCAGGCCCAGCGAGGTCATCCGGGCCAGCCAGCCCAGGCCGCGCAGTTGGTAGTCGCGCAGGGTCGCCGCGAGCGCGGCCGGCTGCTCGACGGGCGCGTCACCGGCGGTGTCGGCGAGCAGGGAGCGCACGGCGAGCAGCCAGGGGCTGTCGGCGACCGGCAGCTGCTCGCCGCCGATCTCCGCGTACCCGGTGAGGGCGACGGCGAGCGTCTGGACGGCGGTGAGCGGGTCCAGCGCGCGCTCCCGGGCCCGGCGGGCGAGTTCGGGTCCGAGGAACACCCAGCGGTCGCGCACCCGTACCAGCGGCCGGCCCGCCCCGGCGACGGCCGCCGTCTCCTCCTCGGTGAGCGGATCGCCGTCGAGGCGGAGCTGCCACCGCAGTTCGACGGTGCCGTCGCCGCCGAGGACGGAGCGCAGGTCGGAGGGCGGGGTGCGATCCGCGCCGAGGACGGCCCGCGCGGTCATCCGGTGTTCCGCCTCGCCGGGCCACCGAACGTCGACGCCGTGCGCCCGCAACCGGGCCGCGCCACCGCCCAGCAGCAGGCTGAACTCCTCGTCGGAGAGCACGAGTTCACGCGGCACGGGCAACAGCCGGGCGAGCGGCTCCCACACCGTGGCGGCGCGGCGCACCGCGCGGACCGTCTCGGTCTGGGCGAGCGGTCCCAGCGCGTGCGGGGCGCCGTCGAAGAGTTCCCCGGCCGTCAGGACCACCGTCGGGTCGGCGAGATCCGACACGAGGGGCACCACCTGCCCCACGGGCACGCCGTCCTCCCCCTGGACCAGCCCCACGGCCAGCGAGACCCGTACGCCGGAGTCGATGCCGACCGCGATCTCCTCCGCCCAGGCCCGCAGCTGCGGCACGTGCTGGGGCTCGGCGGCGGCGAACGCGGCACGGCCGGTCGCCGCCTCGGCGGCCGCGGTGCGCGGCAGGGCGTCGGCGACCGCGTCGAGGAAGGCGCGCAGCGCCCCGTCCGGCTCCGGCAGCAGCGCACTGCCCGGCGCCACGGGCACGGCGAGCGCCTCCGGCGGCGCGGCGGCGGCCAGCTCGCGCAGCCGCAGCATGTCCTCGGGATCCAGGGGGCCGGCCCGCCAGGCGTCGTAGCCGCCGGCGGAGACGCCCGGCAGCAGCCGCTCGCGGGCGGCGAGATGGAGCGCGAGCGCGGTGGCTGCACCCCAGAAGGCCGCCGCCGGGTGCACGGCGTCCGCGTCGGCCGCGCCGCCGTACCCGCGCCGCGCCAGGGTCAGCACCGGCAGCGCGTCGGCGACGGAGAGCCATGACACGGGGACCACTCGCAGGCCGTCCCCGGTGGCGAGCTCCGCCTCCGCCGTGACGCCGTGGGGCGGGCCCGGCGGGCCCGCGCCCTCCGGATCCCAGAAGGCCATTCGTCCGGTACGGGCCGGATCACCCGGCTCGAAGGCGACCGCGCAACGCGCCAGCCGTCCGGCCTGCTCAGGCGTCATCCACTCCATATGTCCCGCTTTCTTGATTCCCGTTCGCGGCCCACCCGCGTTCCACGGCTTCTCGAGCGCCGTCTGCGACGGTGACCCCGATTCCCGGCGTCCTCCGGAAGGAACTCTCTGTGATCACACTAGTCAACCGGTTCGAAGTCACCGGTTCCGTCGAGGAGTTCGAGCGTGCCTTCGAGAGCACCTCGGCGTTCTTCGCCGCCCAGCCGGGCTTCGTACGGCACCGTCTGCTGCGCCACCTGGACGAGCCCACCCGCTACGTCAACGTGGCCGACTGGGAGGACGAGCAGTCCTTCCGCCGGGCGCTGGAGCAGCCGGAGTTCCACGCGCACCGCTCCGCGCTGCGCGCGCTGAGCAGCAGCGACCCGCAGCTCCACACCCCCCTGCTGGAGCGGGTCCCGTCCTGAACGGCGCGCGGCGAGGAGGGGCGGCGCTCGGCGCGCCGCCCCTCCTCGCCGTTCCTCGCGGCCCACCCGGATCAGGCGGACCGCACGCCCAGCGCGTGACCGAACACGTTCCGCGGGTCCCAGTCGGCCTTGACCCGCTGGAGCCGCGGGTAGTTGTCCTTGTAGTACAGCCGGTGCCAGGGCACTCCCGAGGTGTTCCACTCGGGGTCCGCCATGTCGAGGTCCGGGTAGTTGACGTAGCAGCCGTCGCTGCCGCGGCCCGGCACCGGAACGCCGCCCGTCGCGGCGAACACGTCGCGGTAGACGCGGCGCAGCCAGCCGATGTTCTCCCCGTCGGCCTGCGGGTCCTGCCAGGTGTTCATGAAGATGACGTTGATGATCGCGTCGCGGTGCGAGGTGGCGGTGGCCGACGGCCGCACGGAGTTGATCCGGCCGCCGTAGGACTGGAGCGAGACGTGCGCCGCCTCGCTGCTGTGGTCGCCGCTGTTCAGGTGCGTGTGCAGGGCGTCGATCTGCCGGTCCGTCAAGGAACGGCGCAGATAGGCCGACTTGATCTTCTGCCGGCCCTTGTCGGCGTCCTGGGAGGCGGCGAGCTCGGTCGTGGCGGTCAGCCAGGGGGAGCGGACGGTGTCGGTGATGTGCGGCGTGACGCCGACGCCCTCGGTCACGGCCGCCACGTACCGCTTCAGCAACCGCTCGGCATCGGGGTGGGTGCCGTCGACATGGGCGAAGCTGATGGCGCTCTGACCGGGGTCGTTCTCCCTGAGCCGGCTGAACAGCACGAGTCCGCCGTACAGCCCGGCGTACGGCGAGTCGGCGCCGCCGTGCCGCTCGTGCCACCGGCCGAAGTTGCCCACCAGCCTGCGCAGGGCAGCTCGGTCCATGCCCTCGCGCGGGTACATCACCGCGTTGGAGAGGATCGTGGCGGGCGGCCGCGGGAGCAGCCGGCCCGGGTCGTCGCCGGTCGCCCCGGGGGAGCGGAACCAGTAGCGGGTGACCACGCCGAAGTTGCCGCCGCCACCGCCGGTGTGGGCCCACCACAGTTCGCGGTTCGGGTCCGAGGGCTCCCTGGTGGCGACCACGGCACGGGCCCGGCCCGACGCGTCGGCGACGACGACCTCGACGGCGTGGAGGTGGTCGGCGGCGACACCGAACCTGCGGGACAGCGCTCCGTAGCCGCCGCCCGCGATGTGCCCGCCGATGCCGACGGTCGCGCTGGCGCCGCCGGGCAGCGTGACACCCCAGCCGTCGTGCAGCTTTCGGTACACGTCCATCAGCCGCGCGCCGGCCTCGACCATGAAGGCGCGCATACGAGGGTCGTACGAGACGGCGTCCATGTCCCCGAGGTCGATCACGAGCCGGACGGCCGGGTCGCCCACGAAGTTCTCGTAGCAGTGGCCGCCGCTGCGCACCGCGACACGCCGCCCGGACCGGGCGGCCTCGCCGACTGCTTCGACGACGTGTCCGGTGGTCCGGGCCACCCGGAAGGCCGCCGGGCGCGCGGTGAACCGCTTGTTGTTGCCGCGCGTCGCCAGGTCCTCGTAGCGGGGGTCGCCCGGGGTGATGTCGACGGGCTCGGACGTACCGCCCGCCTCCGGACCGGCGGCCCTCTCGGCCGCCGCGGCGGGTTCCAGGCCCGTCCCGGCGAGTCCGGCGGCACCGATGGTGGCGAACGTACCGGCGACGAAGCGCCGACGGCTTGGAGTTGTCATCATGCCCCTTCTCGATGAAGTGCGGTGGGTGGCGTGAGCGGCCCCGCGACGGCGTCGCGCCGCCGCCTCCGCCACGGCTCAGGCCGTCTCCCGGGCCGACAGGGCCCGGTTGACCGCCTCCAGGTACTCGCGCGGGGTCGCCGCCCCGCCGATCGCCTCGTCGAGCGTCACCTCGTAGTCGCGCTCGATGCGCCCCGTGGTCTGGAGCATCGCCAGGGAGTCGTAGCCGAGATCGGTGAAGGGGATGTCCAGGACGTCGCCCTCCAGGTCGACGCCCTCCTCCTCTCCCGCGCACTCACGCAACAGGGCGGTCAGTTCCGTCAGTTCGAGCTGCTTCATGAGGCTGTCTCTCCGCGTGCCGGGCACGCTTGTCCTGGGCCGGAGGCCGGTGGGTGGGTGGATGGGGTGGGGGTGCTCAGTCCGTCCCGCCGCGGACGACGGCCGCGGCGTTGAAGCCGCCCCGGCCGCGCGCCAGCACCAGGGCGTGGCGCAGCCGGACACCGTGACGCGGGGTCGCGGTCACCAGGTCCAGGGGGCAGTCGTCGGCCGGGCGCATCGTCCCCGAGGTCGGCGGGATCACCTGCTCGCGCAGCGCGAACAGCGCGGCCGCCAGGTCCAGCGAGGCACCGCCCGCCAGCAGCCGGCCCGTCATGGACTTGGGCGCGGTGACCGGCACCGCGAAGGCGCCGAACAGGCCGGCGACCGCCTCGGCCTCGGCCCGGTCCGCGGCACGGTCGCCGGCGGCGTCCGCGAAGACCACGTCGACCTCGCCGGGCGTGACCCCGGCGTCGGCGAGCGCGAGCCGGGCGGCGTCGGCCAGGCGCGAGACACCGGCGCCGTCGAAGGTGGCCGCGTACCCGGCGATCGAGCCGTAGACCCCGGCGCCGCGTTCCCGTGCCGCCGTCTCGTCCTCGAGGACCAGCAGAGCACCGCCCTCACCCACCACATGGCCGGACGCCGCGGGGTCGAAGGGGAGGTAGGCGCGCGCCGGGTCGTCCACGGTGCTCAGCCCCCCGCCCGCCAGATGGGCGGCCCAGCCCCAGGGGCACAGCGCCGAGTCGACCCCGCCGGTGATCACGAGCCGGGCGCCCCTGCGGATCTGCCGCCGGGCCTGGGCGACCGCGTCGAGACCGCCCGCCTGTTCGGAGACGAGGGCGGCCCCGGCGCCCCGCATGCCGTGCCGGATGGAGATCTGACCGGTGTTGACCGCGTAGAACCAGGCGAACGACTGGTACGCGCTGACATGCCGGCCGCCCCTGCTCCACAGCGCCTGCAACTCGCGCTGCCCGAACTCGAACCCGCCCGCGGAACTGGCCGTGACCACGCCCGCGCTGTACTCGGGAAGCTCCGCCGGATCCACCCCGGCATCTGCGAGCGCCTCCTCGGCCGCGGCCAGCGACAGCCGGGTCACCCGGTCGGTCTGCGGCAGCAGTCGGCTGGGCACGTGTTCCTCGGCGACGAAGCCGGGCACCTCGCCGGCGAGCCGCACGGGATAGCCGGTGGCGTCGAAGAGCGTGACGGGACCGATGCCGCTCTCCCCGCGCAGCACGGCCGCCCACCAGGCCGCCGCGCCGAGGCCGTTGGGTGCGGCGACTCCGATGCCGGTCACGACCGCCGCGGCCGTACGGGCACCCGACCTCCGTGGTGACAGGGCCGCGGTGGTCACGCCGCCTCCGCGAGCCGCGGGCGGGTGAGGACGATGGCGCTCTGGAAGCCGCCGAAACCACTGCCGACGCTGAGCACCGTGTCGGTCCGCTGCTCGCGGGCCGTGTGCGGGGTGTAGTCCAGGTCGCAGTCGGGATCGGGTTCGTGCAGATTGGCGGTCGGCGGCACCGTGTTGTGGGTGATGGCCAGCGCGCTGGCGGCCACCTCCAGCGAGCCGATCGCGCCCAGCGAGTGGCCGATCATCGACTTGATGGAGCTGACCGGGACGTCCCGGGCGTGGCCGCCGAGACTGCGTTTGAAGGCGGCCGTCTCGTGCCGGTCGTTCTGCCGGGTGCCGGAGCCGTGCGCGTTGATGTAGTCGACGGCGGTGCGGTCGAGCCGTGCCTCGTCGAGCGCCGCCCGGATCGCCTCGGCCATCTCGCGGCCGTCGGCGCGCAGTCCGGTCATGTGATAGGCGTTGCTGCGGCTCGCGAAGCCGGAGATCTCGGCGTACATCCGCGCGCCCCGGCGGCGCGCCCGCTCGAAGTCCTCCAGCACCAGGACCGCCGACCCCTCGCCGAGGACGAACCCGTTGCGCGTGCGGTCGAAGGGCCGGGAGGCGGTCGCCGGATCGTCGTTGCGCGGGCTGGTCGCCTTGATGGCGTCGAAGCAGGCGATCGTGATCGGGGAGATCGGCGCGTCGGTGGCGCCGGCCAGCATGACGTCGGCGCTGCCCTCGCGGATCAGCTCGGCGGCGTATCCGATCGCGTCCAGACCGGAGGTGCAGCCGTTGGACACGAGCGAGACCGGGCCCTGCGCGCCGACGGTCCCGGCCACCTCGGCCGCCAGGGAGCTGGGCACGAAGTAGTCGAAGAGGTGGGCGACGGCCCGGGTGTGGTCGACGGTCCAGTCGCGCCCGTGGTCGCTGACGACCGCGTACTCGGTGTCCAGGCCGGTGGTGCAGCCGACCGCGCTGCCGAGGCTCACCCCGGTGCGCAGGGGGTCGAGCGCCTCCTCGACGCCGCTGTCGGCGATCGCCTCGCGGGCGCTGACGACGGCGAACTGCGCCGCCCGGTCGAGACGTGCGGCCTCCTCGGGGGTGAATCCGTGCGCTGCGGGGTCGAAGTCGGTTTCGGCGGCGATGCGGGAGCGGAACTGGGCCGCGTCGAACAGGGTGATGCCCCGGGTGGCAGTCCGGCCCGCCGTGAGCAGTTCCCAGAACGCCTTGGCGCCCACACCGCCCGGGGCGACGACCCCCATACCGGTAATGACGACCCGTTTCATCGGATTCCTCACAGTCCTGAGCCTCGGTCGGATACTCGGACACCGAGCCTCACCCACGGGGCTGGAGGATCGCTCGAATCTTCGTCCGCCCCCGGTACGGGGCAGGGTCCGCCGCGGTTCGCGCCGGTGGCCGCATCCACTGACGGGGGACTGGGATGCGGCCACCGGCCTCCGCCGCCGGGGCCCGGCCGGCGCCGGGCCCCGGCAGGTTCTAGTGGCTGAGCCTGGCGAACCGTCGTGACGCCAGCGGGAAGAACACCGCCAGCAGGGCCAGCGGCCACAGCACGGCCGCCCAGACGTGGCCCGGTTCGCCGCCGACGCTGCCCGTCAGGTCCCGGACCGCCGTCGCCGTCTGGGACATGGGGTTCCACTGGACGACCGTGCCCAGCCAGTCCGGCATGGAGTCGGGCGTCGCGATGGCGTTGGAGAGGAAACCGATGGGCCAGACCAGGATCTGCACCGCCTGCACCAGTTCCGGTTTCCCCGCCACCAGTGCCAGGTGGATGCCGATCCACAGCATCGCGAACCGGAACAGCAGCAACAGGCCGACGGCGCCGAGGAACTGACCGGCCGTCGCATGGGTGCGCCAGCCGATCGCGTAGCCGACACCGATCATGACGGCGAGACTCAACACCGACTGCAGCATGTCGGCCGCCGAACGGCCCACGAGGACGGCCCCGTTGGCCATCGGCATGGACCGGAACCGGTCGATCACGCCCTTGTTGAGGTCCTGGGTGACGGCGATCACCGTGCTCTCCAGGCCGAAGGCCATGGTCAGCGCGAGAGTTCCGGGCACCAGGTAGTCGATGTAGTCGCCGCCGACCCCCCGGCCGCCGCCGATCAGATAGCCGAACATCAGCAGGATCATCACGGGGAAGACCACGCCGACGGCCACCTGCACGGGCTGTCGTCCCCAGTGCGCCAGCTCCCGCCGGGTCATGGTCCAGCAGTCGCTCAGGGCGAGGGCGACGCCGTTGCCGCCGTCGCGCACCGCGTTCGTCGTGCTCACCGTGCTCATACGGCCTCCCTGGCCCTGGTCCCGTCCACCGCCGCCTCCTCGGGCCGCCCCGTCAGGCGCAGGAACACCTCGTCCAGGGTCGGCCGGCGCAGCGCGATGTCCTCCGCCTCGATGCCCGCCGTCTCCAGGGCCCGTACGACCTGGGTGAGCGCGCTCATCCGGTCGGCGACCGGCGCGCTGAACCGCCGGCGGTCGACGTCCACCGAGACGTCGTCGGCGGCGACCGGCAGCAGGGCCACCGCCGCGCCCAACTGCCCCGCGTCGCGCAGCACGACGTCGATGCGGTCGCCGCCCGTGCGGGCCTTCAGCTCGTCGGCGGTGCCGTCGGCGATGACCCGCCCCCGGTCGACCACCGAGATGCGGTCGGCCAGCTGGTCGGCCTCCTCGAGGTACTGGGTGGTGAGCAGCACGGTGGTTCCGCCGCCCACCAGGGAGCGCACCGAGGCCCACACCTCCGCGCGGCTGCGGGGGTCCAGTCCGGTCGTCGGCTCGTCCAGGAACAGCACTTCCGGCTCGATGATCAGCGAGGCGGCGAGGTCGAGCCTGCGCCGCATACCGCCGCTGTACCGCTTGACCTGCTTGCTGCCGGTGTCCGTGAGGCCGAAGCGCTCCAGCAGCTCGTCGGCCCGGGAGCGCGCCCGTCGGGCGCCCAGGTGGTACAGCCGCCCGAACATCTCCAGGTTCTGCCGGCCGCCCAGCTCCTCGTCGAGCGCGGCGTGCTGGCCGAGCAGACCGATGCGGGCGCGCACCCGGTCGGCCTGCTTCGAAACGTCGTGTCCGGCCACCTCCGCGTGACCCGAGTCCGGCCGGAGCAGGGTGGTCAGCACCCGCACGGTGGTGGTCTTGCCCGCGCCGTTCGGGCCGAGCAGACCGTGCACGGTGCCGCGTCGCACCCGCAGGTCCAACCCGTCCAGGGCGGCCTTCTCCCCGTATCGCTTGCGTACGCCCTCGACGACGATCGCGTCGGCCATGCGTCTCCTCCACCTCGTGTAGTCAAACTTGACTACTGCCTCGTCGGCAAAGTTAACGCCCGCCCGGTCGATTAGTCAAACTTGACTTGTGATGCGGTGTGGAGGGGTCACGCCGCCGCGGCCCTCACCGTTCGTCCCCGGGATGCCGCTCCGCCGTCGCGTACGGGTTGCGCTCGCCCTCCGCGAGTACCGCGTGCACCCCCAGGAAGGGCTCGCCCTCCCCGGCGAAGGTGTACGCGCCGCCCGCTATGCGTTCGATGAGCCCCCGGGTCCACTCGGCACCGCCGTCGACGGAGTGGACCCACAGGTTCATGATCTCGCCGATGTGCCCCAGCCGGCCGGGGCCGCCCTCGGGCGTGTAGTACCCGGTGACCCGTCCGCGCCACTCCTGGATGGCCCGCATCCGGTCGCGCAGCAGCTCCAGCGCCTCCTCGCGTTCCAGGTCGACGACGAAGCCGAGCGCCGCGGCCAGGACGTCCGGCTTCTGACCGTAGGCGGTGAGCGACTCGCGCAGCAGCCGGAAGTACTCCTGGGTGCCCCGCTCCGTCACCTCGTACTCGGTGCGCGGCGGGCCGCCGGCGGTGGACGGGGCGACCTCGTGCTCGTGCAGCAGTCCCTGCTTCGCCATCTGCTTCAGGGCGTGGTAGATCGAGCCCGGCTTGGCGTTGGACCACTCGTGCGCGCCCCAGTACTCCAGGTCGTTGCGGACCTGGTAGCCGTGGGCCCGCCCGTGCCGACGGACCGCGCCCAGCACGAGAAGACGGATCGCAGACATGCGCCCCAGGTTATGACCTTGGTCCGCTCAGCACTCGATGATGTTCACCGCGAGGCCGCCCCGCGCGGTCTCCTTGTACTTCACGCTCATGTCGGCGCCCGTGTCCTTCATGGTCTTGATGACCTTGTCCAGGGACACCTTGTGCGAGCCGTCGCCGCGCATCGCCATCTTCGCGGCCGTGACCGCCTTCACCGCGGCCATGCCGTTGCGCTCGATGCAGGGGATCTGGACCAGGCCGCCGACCGGGTCGCAGGTCAGGCCGAGGTTGTGCTCCATGCCGATCTCGGCGGCGTTCTCCACCTGCTCGGGGGAGCCGCCCAGGACCTCGGCGAGCGCGCCGGCCGCCATCGAGCAGGCGGAGCCGACCTCGCCCTGGCAGCCGACCTCGGCGCCGGAGATGGAGGCGTTCTCCTTGAAGAGCATGCCGATCGCGCCGGCGGCCAGGAGGAAGCGGACGACTCCGTCCTCGTCGGCTCCGGGCACGAAGTCGATGTAGTAGTGCAGGACAGCCGGGATGATGCCCGCCGCGCCGTTCGTGGGGGCGGTGACGACCCGGCCGCCCGCCGCGTTCTCCTCGTTCACGGCCATCGCGTAGAGCGTGATCCACTCCATGGCGTGGGCCAGCGGGTCGCCCTCGGCGCGCAGCTGGCGGGCCGAGACGGCCGCGCGGCGGCGAACCTTCAGACCGCCGGGCAGGATGCCCTCGCGGGACATGCCGCGCCGCACGCACTCGCGCATCACGCGCCATATCTCCAGCAGGCCCGCCCGGATCTCCTCCTCCGTGCGCCAGGCCCGCTCGTTCTCCAGCATCAGGGAGGAGATGGACAGGCCGGTGTCCTTCGTCAGGCGCAGCAGCTCGTCGCCCGTGCGGAAGGGGTACTTCAGGGCCGTGTCGTCCAGCTTGATGCGGTCCGCGCCGACCGCGTCCTCGTCCACGACGAAGCCGCCGCCGACCGAGTAGTACGTCTTGGAGAGCAGTTCCTCGCCGGAGCCGTCGTACGCCCAGAGCGTCATGCCGTTGGCGTGGTACGGCAGGGCCTTGCGGCGGTGCAGGACGAGGTCCCGGTCGAAGTCGAAGGG
Source organism: Streptomyces sp. NPDC044061 (assembly GCF_056434305.1). Lineage (NCBI taxonomy): Bacteria > Bacillati > Actinomycetota > Actinomycetes > Kitasatosporales > Streptomycetaceae > Streptomyces > Streptomyces sp. NPDC044061. The sequence continues at coordinate 68,591 of NZ_JBWKFL010000016.1, forward strand.
GATCTCGTGCTCGCCCAGGAGACTGATCCGGCCGTCGGCCTTGATCGCCTCCATGCGCGCGTCCGCCGTCTCGACGTCCACCGTGCGCGGCGAGTCGCCGGTCAGGCCGAGCAGGACGGCCTTCGGGGTGCCGTGGCCGTGCCCGGTCGCGCCCAGGGAGCCGTAGAGCTCCGTGCGGACCGTGGCGGCCTTTTCCAGCAGCCCTTCATTGCGCAGACGGCGGGCGAACATCCGCGCCGCACGCATCGGACCGACCGTGTGGGAGCTGGACGGGCCGATGCCGATCGAGAACAGGTCGAAGACCGAGATGGCCACGGTCACTCCTCAGAAAGCCAAAAACAGCGGGTGGTGGGGCACCCTCCCGAGTGCCCCACCGGGGACTTACTTGTTCAGACCCGGGTACAGCGGGTGCTTGTCGGCGAGCGCCTTCACGCGCGCCTTGAGGGCCTCCGCGTCGTAGGACGGCTTCAGCGCCTCGGCGATCACGTCCGCGACCTCGGCGAAGTCCTCGGCCGTGAAGCCGCGGGTCGCGAGGGCGGGCGTGCCGATCCGCAGACCCGAGGTGACCATCGGGGGACGCGGGTCGTTCGGGACGGCGTTGCGGTTGACCGTGATGCCGACCTCGTGGAGGCGGTCCTCGGCCTGCTGACCGTCCAGCTCGGACTCGCGCAGGTCCACCAGGATCAGGTGCACGTCCGTGCCGCCGGAGAGCACGTTCACGCCGGCCTCGCGGGCGTCGGCCGCCGTCAGGCGCTCGGCGAGGATGCGGGCACCCTCCACGGTACGACGCTGGCGCTCCTTGAACTCCTCGCCCGCCGCGACCTTGAAGGAGACCGCCTTCGCCGCGATCACGTGCTCCAGGGGACCGCCCTGGAAGCCCGGGAAGACGGACGAGTTCAGCTTCTTCGCGAAGCCCTTCCTGGCGAGGATGATGCCGCCGCGCGGGCCGCCGAGGGTCTTGTGGGTCGTGGAGGTGACCACGTCCGCGTGCTCGACCGGGTTCGGGTGGAGACCGGCGGCGACGAGGCCCGCGAAGTGCGCCATGTCGACCCACAGGTACGCCTCGACCTCGTCGGCGATCCGGCGGAACTCGGCGAAGTCCAGCTGCCGCGGGTACGCCGACCAGCCGGCGATGATCACCTTCGGGCGGTGCTCCTTGGCGAGCCGCTCGACCTCGGCCATGTCGACCAGGCCGGTCTCGACGTCCACGTGGTACGCGACCACGTTGAACTGCTTGCCGGAGAAGTTCAGCCGCATGCCGTGGGTCAGGTGGCCGCCGTGCGCCAGGTCCAGGCCGAGGATGGTGTCCCCGGGCTGGGCCAGCGCGAACAGGGCCGCCTGGTTCGCGGAGGCGCCGGAATGGGGCTGGACGTTGGCGTACTCGGCGCCGAACAGCTCCTTGATCCGGTCGATGGCGATCTGCTCGGCGACGTCGACGTGCTCGCAGCCGCCGTAGTAGCGGCGGCCCGGGTAGCCCTCGGCGTACTTGTTGGTCAGGACCGAGCCCTGGGCCTCCATCACCGCGAGCGGCGCGAAGTTCTCGGAGGCGATCATCTCCAGGGTGGACTGCTGGCGGCCGAGCTCGGCGTCGACCGCGGCGGCGATCTCCGGGTCCAGCTCGTGCAGGGACGTGTTCAGGACAGTCATACGGCTACGACTCCTCAGCCGGCGGTGTGGGCGGCGTACTCGTCGGCGGAGAGCAGGTCGGCCGGCTCCTCCGAGACGCGTACCTTGAACAGCCAGCCGCCCTCGAAGGGGGCGGAGTTCACCAGCGACGGGTCGTTGACGACGTCCTCGTTGATCTCGGTGATCTCACCGCTCACGGGCGAGTACAGGTCGGAGACCGACTTCGTCGACTCCAGCTCACCGCAGGTCTCGCCCGCCTCGACGGTGGAGCCGACCTCGGGGAGCTGGGCGTAGACCACATCGCCGAGCGCGTTGGCCGCGAACTCGGTGATGCCGACCGTCGAGACGCCGTCCTCGGCGGCCGACAGCCACTCGTGCTCCTTGCTGTAGCGCAGCTGCTGGGGGTTGCTCATGGCCTGAATTCTCCTGTACGCGGGGAGTGCTGGTGAATGAGGGACTGCTGGGACTGCTGATGAGCAGGTGAATGTGCGCGGAGTCACGTCCCGGGACGGACCGCGCCCAGTGTCTACTTCTGGCGCTTGTAGAACGGCAGCGCCACGACCTCGTACGGCTCGTGGCTCCCCCGGATGTCCACACCGACGCCCTCGGTGCCCGGCGCCGCGTGCGCCGCGTCGACGTACGCCATGGCGATCGGCTTGCCCAGGGTGGGGGAGGGTGCGCCGGAGGTGACCTCGCCGATCACCTGGCCGCCCGCGACGACGGGGTACCCGGCGCGCGGTACGCGACGGCCCTCGGCGACGAGGCCGACGAGGACGCGGGGCGGTGCGGCGGCGGCGCGCTCGGCGGCCTGCCGGAGCGCCTCGCGGCCCACGAAGTCGCCCTCCTTCTCGAACTTCACCACCCGGCCGAGCCCGGCGTCGAACGGCGTCAGCGAGGTGTTCAGCTCGTGCCCGTACAGCGGCATGCCCGCCTCGAGGCGCAGGGTGTCCCGGCAGGACAGGCCGCACGGCGCCAGGCCGACGCCCTCGCCCGCCTTGGTCAGCGCCTGCCACAGCTCGACCGCGTGCTCCGGCTTCACGAACAGCTCGAAGCCGTCCTCGCCGGTGTAGCCGGTGCGGGCGATCAGCGCGGGGACGCCGGCGACCGTGCCGGGCAGGCCCGCGTAGTACTTCAGGCCGTCCAGGTCGGCGTCCGTGAGGGACTTCAGGACGCCGGGGGACTCGGGACCCTGGACCGCGATCAGCGCGTAGGCGTCCCGGTCGTCGCGCACCTCGGCGTCGAAGCCCTCGGCGCGCTCGGTCAGCGCGTCCAGCACCACCTGGGCGTTGGAGGCGTTGGCCACGACCATGTACTCGGTCTCGCCGAGCCGGTAGACGATCAGGTCGTCCAGGATGCCGCCGTCGGCCCGGCAGATCATGGTGTAGCGGGCGCGCCCGACGCCGACGGAGGCGATGTTGCCCACCAGCGCGTGGTTCAGGAGGGCGGCCGCGTCGGCGCCGGTCACCGTGATCTCGCCCATGTGCGAGAGGTCGAAGAGACCGGCCTTGGTGCGCACCGCGAGGTGCTCGTCGCGCTCGGAGCCGTAGCGCAGGGGCATGTCCCAGCCGGCGAAGTCGGTCATCGTCGCACCGAGCGAGCGGTGCAGCGCGTCCAGCGCGGTATGACGGAGTCCAGTGGGTTCGGTACTGCTCATCGGTCGGTCGTCTCCCAGGGCAGGCATGGGGGCGGGCGAGGAACGTTCCTCCCCATCTGTCATCGGAACCTGAGAGGTTCGCCATGATCCTCGCAAGGAGTGGTCACGGCTTGCACCTTGGGTGGAGCCACTGTCGCAGCGGCCCGCTTTTCAGATGTGCCTCGCCCGCGCGGTAACGGGGACCTGAGAGATTCAAGGGAGGGACTTGCTCCTTCGGCGTCCCAGCGAAGCTGCTGGGAACTCTCCCGCGCGGATTCAAACGGCCGGTATGCAGTTGGCGCGCACATCATTGCACGCCACGACCCCACCCGTCAGGGCCGCATCTGTAACCGACCTGTGGCAGTACGCGTACCGAACCACTGGACACGGCGCATTACCTTCTCTTTACATTCGAAGGGCATGGGATCTGGCGAGCCCCAGGGGAGGACGATCACGGTGAACAGGACGACGGCCTACGCCGCCACCGACGGCATCGCGGTGCCCAACCAGCCATCCGCCCCGGCTCGCGAGCGCTGCGCGGACCGCCCGGCCCCGGTCGTGCGCGACCTGCGCGACCGCGTCGGCCGCGGCCCGCGCACCCTGCTGTTCGGCCCCCGCGACCTGGTGGTGGTCACCGGCCTGCCCGGCAGCGGCAAGTCCACGCTGATGCACCGCGCGGTGCCCGGCCACCGCGTCGACTCCCAGGACGCCCGCGACCGCTGGGCCGCCCGGGCGCCCCGCTTCCTTCCCTACGCGCTCTACCGCCCCCTGGTCCGCCTCGCCCACTACGCCGGACTGCGCCGCGCCCTGCGCACCGGCGAGGGGGTCGTCGTGCACGACTGCGGCACCCAGGCCTGGGTGCGCGCCTGGCTGGCCCGCGAGGCCCGCCGCCGCGGCGGCACCCTCCACCTGCTCCTCCTCGACGTCACGCCCGAGACCGCCCGGGAGGGCCAGCGCGAGCGCGGCCGCGGAGTGTCCCGGTACGCCTTCCGCCGCCACCGCCGTACGGCCGGCCGTCTGCTGCGCGCCGTGGAGCGGGGCGAGCTGCCCGCCGGCTGCGGCTCGGCGGTGCTGATGGACCGGGACGCCGCGGACGTCCTGCACCGCATCGGCTTCTCGGGCTGACCGGACCGGGCGCTGTCACAGACACCCGCTAGCCTTCGGATCCACAGCATGGTTCCCAGCAGGCGGTAGGCAGATGGACTTCCCGGCGGACTTTCCCGCGGACTTCCCCGCACAGACGCACCCCCACCCGCACGGCGGTTGGCCCGGCAACGAGCTGGAGGAGGTGCTCTCGGCCTCCCTCGGCACGCCCTCGGCGGGCGGCCGGATCCTCGAGGTCCTGGGCCGCAGCTTCGTCTGGGTACCCCTGCCCAACGGCGGCGGCCCGCACAGCGGCCCGCTGGACCTGCCCAGCATGGAGATCGACGGCCAGGTGTACGTCCCGGTCTTCAGCTCGGAGGAGCAGCTGCGCCAGGCGGCCGGCTCCCACATGTCGTACACCGTCGCCCCGGCGGTGGAGTTCGCCCGCGGCCTGCCCCCGCAGGCCGGGATCGCCGTCAACCCCGGCGGTGTCGTCGGCGTGCCGCTCCCGCCGGAGGCGGTGGCCGAACTCTGCCGCGCGGGCCGCACCCCGCTGGACGGCCCCGGCACCGGTGGCCGGGTCCGCCTCTTCGAGCCGGACTGGCAGGACGACCCGGTCGACTTCCTCACCGCCGCCTCGGCCGAGTTCGCCGAGACCGGCGTGGTCCTCACCGCCCGCCGCTGCCTCGCCGCCGTCGAGACGGCGGACCCGGTGATGTTCGTCGGCGTGGAACTCTCCCAGTGGGACGGAGACCTGCGCGCCCTGCCCCTGGAAGCCCTCGGCAAGGCCCTCGGCAAAGTCCCGGTCAAGTGGGCGGTCAACCTCGTCCTCCTGGACGTGGCCCAGGATCCGGTGGCCGACTGGCTCAGGGCGAACGTCCGCCCCTTCTACCAGCACGCCCACTAGAAGCCGACGCGGGAGCAGCCGGTCCGAGGGGGCGCGGGGAACTGCGCGACAGGCCACGAACAACCCGCACCCGCGAACGAACACAAGGCCCTGAGCCACTGGGCGCTTAAGCTGTTCCCCAAACGCGGGGCAACTCCCAGAAGGGCCGGTACGACAGGTGAGCGCGAGCCACAGCGGCAGCGTCGAGCACATGCTGCGCCAGGTCACCCCCGGGCGCTACGACGCCTACGAGGCACTGCTGCGCGCACTCGCCACTCCCTCCTCCGGCCAGATCTGGATGCTGCTGTGGCACGGCCAGGCAGGCTCACCCGACGCCCAGTACGGGAACATGGAGGTCGAAGGCTTCAGCTACGCCCCCTGTGTGACCTCCGCGCAGGAACTCTCGGCGAGCGGCTGGAACCGCTCCTACGAGGTGGTCGACGGACTGGACGTCGCCCGCACCCTCTACCCCGACCACTACGGGCTCTGGCTCAACCCGCACGCCCCGGGCGGCGGCGTCGGCGTCCCCTGGCTGGACCTGCGCCGCATCGCCACCGGCCTGGACCGCCAGCCCGCCGGCCCGCTGAGCCTGTCGGAACCCGGCGTCGAGGTCTCCCAGTTCTACGCCATGCTCGCGCAGAACGCCCACCGCACCCCGGCCCTGCGCTCCCTGCGCCGCGCCTGGGTGCAGCCCGCGCTCGGGGCGCCGTACCTGGCCATCGGCCTGGACGTGTACGACACCTCGCCGGCCGCGGTCGACTCGGTGCGCGCGATGATGCAGCAGTCCGTCGGCGCGGTTCCGGAGGGGCTGCCGGTGTCCACGGTCGCGATGACCGACGACTACGACCCGGTCGTGATGTGGATGCGGGACAACGCCCGCCCGTTCTACGACCGCGAGGCCCACGTGCCCGCGCCCCAGCCGCAGCCCCAGGCCCCGGCCGCCGGATACGGCTACCCGCCCGTCCACGGCGGCTACTGAGCAACCGGCCCGCGTGGTCCGGTCCTTGGACCGTACGGCAGAATCCATGTGTCCGACGGGCTTCTGCGCGCGTAGATGGGCGACGATACGTCCGAATTAGCGCATAAAAAGCAGTTCTGCCCCAACTGCCCCCCGTCCGGAAGTCGTTACCCACTGATCGGATAACGGAATCCCCAGGACAGCATCACGGTTGCGCATACTTTCTCCGTCAGCTCTGGCGGGTGATCGCGGCCACGCTGAAGACTCGCGACTCAGACGCGAGGTCGAGACCTCATGTCGAGCAAGTCGACAAAGCCGCAAACCGCGGCAGGCGCAGGCCGGTCACCACCGGCGAGAGGGGTCGGGTCACTGTGACCGCACCGATCGAGACCACCGGAGCGGCAGCCGAGGCACAGCCGGAAGCTGTGCTCGAGGGTGCCGGTAAGGGGCAGATCGAGGGTCGTTCCCTTGGACAGATCGCCTGGACCCGGTTCAAGAAGGACAGAGTCGCGGTCGCCGGCGGCATCATCGTGCTCCTGCTCATCCTCCTCGCGATCCTCTCGCGCCCGATCCAGGCCATGCTCGGTCTCGACCCGAACGCGTTCCACCAGGACCTGATCACCCCCGACACCTCGCTGCCCAAGGGCAGTTGGGGCGGTATGAGCGCGGACCACCCGCTCGGCGTGGACCCGAAGTTCGGCCGGGACATCGCCACCCGCGTCCTGGAGGGCTCCTGGGTGTCGCTGGTGGTCGCCTTCGGCGCCACCATCCTGTCCAACGTGATCGGCGCGATCATGGGTGTCGTCGCCGGTTACTACGGCGGGCGGGTCGACTCGATCATCAGCCGCCTGATGGACACCTTCCTCGCCTTCCCCCTCCTGCTCTTCGCCATCGCGATCTCCGCCACCCTGCAGGGCGGCGCGTTCGGCCTGAACGGGCTGCCGCTCCACCTGAGCGTGCTCATCTTCGTCATCGGCTTCTTCAACTGGCCGTACCTGGGCCGGATCGTCCGCGGCCAGACCCTCGCCCTGCGTGAGCGCGAGTTCGTCGACGCCTCCCGCGGCATGGGCGCCAAGGGCCCGTACATCCTGTTCCGGGAGCTGATGCCCAACCTGGTCGGCCCGATCATCGTCTACTCGACGCTGCTCATCCCGACCAACATCCTCTTCGAGGCGTCCCTGAGCTTCCTCGGCGTCGGCATCCAGCCCCCGCAGGCGTCCTGGGGCGGCATGCTCCGCGAGGCAGTCACCTACTACCAGGTCGATCCTCAGTACATGATCGTGCCCGGTCTCGCCATCTTCGTGACCGTCCTGGCGTTCAACCTGCTCGGCGACGGTCTCCGCGATGCTCTCGACCCGCGCAGCCGCTGAAGCCTGTCGCCGAGAGTCCAACAAGTTTCCGACTATGGAGGGGAAAGCGCCCATCATGCGAAGGTCAGCGCTGGCCGCGATCGCGGCCATCGGCTCCGCCAGTCTGCTCGTGGCAGGCTGCAGCAAGGCCGATGACAACAAGGGAGACAACGGCACCGCGTCGGCCGGCGCCAACGCCGCGACCAAGGGCGTCGTCAACGCCTCCGACAAGAAGGGCGGCACGCTCACCTACGAGCTGTCCGACGTGCCGGACTCCTTCGACCCCGGCAACACGTACTACGCGTACATGTACAACCTCAGCCGGCTCTACGCACGTCCGCTGATGACCTTCCAGCCCGGTGCGGGCGAGAAGGGCAACACGCTCGTCCCGGACCTCGCCGCGAGCAAGGGCGTTCCGAGCGACGGCGGCAAGACCTGGACGTACAAGCTGCGTTCCGGTCTGAAGTACGAGGACGGCACCGCCATCACCTCGAAGGACGTCAAGTACGCCGTCGAGCGCTCCAACTTCGCGCGTGACGTGCTCTCCCTCGGCCCGAACTACTTCCAGCAGTTCATGGCCGGAGGCGACAAGTACAAGGGCCCCTACAAGGACAAGAGCGCCAAGGGCCTGTCCTCCATCGCGACGCCGGACGACACCACGATCGTCTTCCACCTGAACCAGGCCTTCCAGGAGTTCGACTACCTGGTCGCCGCCCCGCAGACGGCTCCGGTGCCCCAGGCGAAGGACAAGGGCGTCGACTACGTCAAGAGCATCGTCTCCTCGGGCTCCTACAAGTTCCAGAGCTACGAGGACGGCAAGCAGGCCGTCCTGGTGCGCAACGAGAACTGGGACCCGAAGACCGACCCGCTGCGCAAGCAGCTGCCGGACAAGATCGTCGTCAAGCTGAAGGTCAACCCGGAGACCATCGACCAGGACGTCATGGCCGGTGACGCCATCGACCTGGCCGGTACGGGTGTCCAGGCCTCCACGCAGGCCAAGGTGCTCACCGACACGTCGAAGAAGGCCGGCACCGACAACACCTACGGTGGCCGTCTCGTCTACATGGCGATCAACACCAAGGTGAAGCCTTTCGACAAGGTCGAGTGCCGCAAGGCCGTGCAGTACGCGATCGACAAGGTCTCGGTGCAGACCGCCGAGGGCGGCCCGATCCGCGGTGACATCGCCTCCACGGTCCTGCCCCCGGACATCCCGGGCTACGCGAAGTCCGACGTCTACGCGACCACCGGCAACAAGGGTGACGCCGCCAAGGCCAAGGAGCAGCTGAAGGCCTGCGGCAAGTCGTCGATCACGACCAACATCTCGGCCCGCTCGGACCGTCCGCAGGAGATCGACGCCGCCACGGCGATCATCAACTCGCTGAAGACGGTCGGCATCAACGCCAGCCTGAAGCAGTACCCGTCCGGCAAGTACTTCACCGACTACGCGGGTGTGCCGAAGTTCACCGAGAAGCAGAACATCGGCCTGATCATGATGCAGTGGGGTGCCGACTGGCCCTCCGGCTACGGCTTCCTGCAGCAGATCCTGAACGGCAAGGCGATCAGCCAGTCCGGCAACACCAACCTGTCGCAGTACGACAACAAGGACGTCAACAGCCTTCTGGGCAAGGCCATCGGCACGCAGGACGACACCGCGCGCAACGGCCTGTACACCCAGATCGACAAGAAGACCATGGACGATGCCGTCCTCGTCCCGCTGACCTACTTCAAGGTCCTGCTGGCCCGCCCGCAGAACTACACCAACCTGGTTTCCACGGCGGCCTTCAGCGGTCAGTACGACTACCTCAACATCGGCGTCGCGTCGAAGTAGCAGCCCCGGAAGGCAGGTGAAGGCATTGGTGCCCGCGGGCTTCGCGGCCCGCGGGCACCAGCGCCGGTCCCCGTGATCTCGTACATCCTCCGCCGGACGTTCGCGGCAGTGATCCTGCTGCTGGTCGTCTCCGCGGTCACTTTCGCCATCTTCTTCCTGCTGCCGCGACTCGCCGGCCAGACAGCGGACCAGTTGGCGCAGCAGTACATCGGCAAGAGCCCGTCGAAGGCGGACATCGTCGCTGTCAAGCACAACCTCGGTCTGGACCAGCCTGTCTACGTCCAGTACTGGCACTTCATCAAGGGGATCGTGGCCGGCGCCACCTACGACCTCGGCCCCACCACGGTGCACTGCGACGCACCCTGCTTCGGTTACTCCTTCAAGAACCACCAGGCAGTGTGGCCGGAGCTCACCTCGCGTATTCCGATCACCCTCTCGCTGGCCGTCGGTGCCGCCGTGCTGTGGCTGGTCTCGGGCGTGGCGGCCGGTGTCGTCTCCGCGCTGAAGCCGCGCTCGGTCCTCGACCGGGCCTTCATGGGCATCGCGCTCACCGGCGTCTCGCTGCCCATGTTCTTCACGGGCAACCTGGCGATCCTGCTCTTCACCTATCAGTGGCCGATCTTCGGCAAGACGTACGTCCCGTTCACCGAGAACCCGTCGCAGTGGGCCAACACCCTCTTCCCGGCGTGGTGTTCGCTCGCCCTGCTGTACTCCGCCATCTACGCGCGGCTCACCCGCTCGGGCATGCTGGAGACGATGAACGAGGACTTCATCCGCACGGCCCGCGCCAAGGGCCTGCGGGAACGCACCGTCGTCACCCGGCACGGACTGCGCGCCGCGCTCACCCCGATCATCACGGTCTTCGGCATGGACCTCGGCCTGCTGCTCGGCGGTGCCGTGATCACGGAGTCGGTGTTCTCGCTGCCCGGCATCGGCCAGTACGCGGTGCAGGGCATCACCGACAACGACCTGCCCAAGATCCTCGGCGTGACGCTCCTCGCCGCCTTCTTCGTCGTCTTCGCAAATCTCGTGGTGGACGTGCTCTACGCCGCCGCCGACCCGCGGGTGAGGCTCTCGTGACCGAACTCTCCAAGACCGGCGCCGCCGTGGGCGAGCCCACCTCCACCGGCAAGACGCCCGAGGCCTTCCTCGAGGTCCGCGACCTCAAGGTGCACTTCCCGACCGACGACGGCCTGGTCAAGTCCGTCGACGGGCTCAGTTTCTCGCTGGAGAAGGGCAAGACCCTCGCCGTCGTCGGCGAGTCCGGATCCGGCAAGTCGGTCACCTCGCAGGCCATCATGGGCCTGCACCGGCTCGGCACCCGCGGCAAGAACGTGCGGATGTCCGGCGAGATCTGGCTGGACGGCAAGGAACTGGTCTCCGCCGCCCCGGCCGAGGTGCGCAAGCTCCGCGGCCGTGAGATGGCGATGATCTTCCAGGACCCGCTGTCCGCGATGCACCCGTACTACAAGGTCGGCGACCAGATCGTCGAGGCCTACCGGGTGCACCACGACGTCAGCAGGAAGGTCGCCCGCAAGCGGGCCATCGAGATGCTCGACCGCGTCGGCATCCCCGAGCCGGCCAAGCGCGTCGACGGCTACCCGCACGAGTTCTCCGGCGGTATGCGCCAGCGCGCCATGATCGCCATGGCGCTGGTGAACAACCCCGAGCTGCTCATCGCGGACGAGCCGACCACCGCCCTCGACGTCACCGTCCAGGCGCAGATCCTCGACCTCATCCGGGACCTGCAGAAGGAGTTCGGCTCCGCGGTCATCATGATCACCCACGACCTCGGTGTGGTCGCCGAGATCGCCGACGACGTCCTCGTGATGTACGGCGGCCGGTGTGTGGAGCGCGGTCCGGCCGGCGAGGTCTTCGACCAGCCGCAGCACCCCTACACCTGGGGTCTGCTCGGCTCGATGCCCCGCATCGACCGCGACACCTCCGAACGGCTCATCCCGGTCAAGGGCCAGCCGCCGAGCCTCATCAACGTCCCCTCGGGCTGCGCCTTCCACCCGCGCTGCCCGTACGCGGACATCCCCAAGGGGAACGTCACCCGCACGGTGCGCCCCGAGCTGGAGCAGGTGAGCACCGGGCACTGGTCCGCCTGCCACCTCCCGGCCGAGGACCGTGAGCGGATCTGGACCGAAGAGATTGCGCCGAAGCTGTGAGTGAGACCAAGAAGACGGACGAGGCCCAGGCCGTGATCCCGCAGCAGGCGTCCGCTCCCGAGGACCGTGACGTGCTGCTCAAGGTCGAGGGCCTGACCAAGCACTTCCCGATCAAGAAGGGCATTCTCCAGCGCCAGGTCGGCGCGGTGAAGGCCGTCGACGGCATCGACTTCGAGGTGCGCAAGGGCGAGACCCTGGGCGTGGTCGGCGAGTCGGGCTGCGGCAAGTCGACCATGGGCCGGGTCATCACCCGGCTCCAGGACCCGACCGGCGGCCGGATCACCTTCGACGGGCGGGACATCACCCGGCTGCGGACCGGGCAGATGCGTCCGCTGCGCCGCGACATCCAGATGATCTTCCAGGACCCGTACGGCTCCCTGAACCCCCGTCACACCATCGGCTCGATCGTCTCGGCGCCGTTCCGGCTGCAGGGCGTGGAGCCCGAGGGCGGGGTGAAGAAGGAGGTCCAGCGGCTCCTCGAACTGGTCGGCCTGAGCCCCGAGCACTACAACCGCTACCCGCACGAGTTCTCCGGCGGTCAGCGCCAGCGCATCGGCATCGCCCGCGCGCTCGCCCTGAAGCCGAAGCTGGTGGTGGCCGACGAACCGGTGTCCGCGCTGGACGTGTCGATCCAGGCGCAGGTCGTGAACCTCATGGACGACCTCCAGGAGGAGCTCGGCCTCACCTACGTGATCATCGCCCACGACCTCTCCGTGGTGCGGCACGTCTCGGACCGCATCGCGGTGATGTACCTCGGCAAGATCGTCGAACTCGCCGACCGCACCTCGCTGTACGAGTCGCCGATGCACCCGTACACCAAGGCCCTGATGTCGGCCGTGCCGGTGCCGGACCCGAAGCGCCGGGGCCAGAAGAGCGAGCGCATCCTGCTGCGCGGCGACGTGCCCTCGCCCATCGCCCCGCCGTCCGGCTGCCGGTTCCACACCCGCTGCTGGAAGGCGACGGAGATCTGCAAGACGACCGAGCCGCAGCTCGTGGAGCTGAAGCCGGGTCAGCGGGTCGCCTGCCACCACCCGGAGAACTTCGCCGACCAGGCACCGCAGGACACGGTCCTGCTGTCGGCCGCGAAGAAGGCGTCGGAGCTGGTCCCGGACGCGGTCGTCTCCGGCGGTTCGGCGGAGAAGGAACCCGTGGCGGAGAAGACGGTGGCTGCCGAGGAGACGGCTGTTTCCGAGGAGAGGGCTGCCGAGGAGACGGCTGCTGACGAGACGCCTGTTTCCGAGGACACCGCGGCTGCCGAGGACGAGTCGGTCGCCGAGGAGGCGGCCGCTTCCGAAGCCGCGGCGGAGTCCGGCGCCAAGACCGGTCCGGGTGCGAAGACCTCGACCGGGAAGGCCGCGCCCGAGGCCGACGCTCCCGCCGAGGAGCCCGCCGGCAAGGCGCCCGCCGACGACTCCCAGGAGTCAACCGACAAGTAGCACATGACAACTGGGCAAAGTCATGTACATGCCTGGACGGGAGAGTGCAGAGTCGTCCGTGTCCGACCACTGATCGGTACACGCTCGAAAGGGACGACTCATGGCACTCTCCCGTTCGGCACGTTTAGCGGCCCTCGCCACCGCGGCGGCCTCCTACCTCGTCATCGCCGCCGCACCCGCCCCCACCGCAGGCGCACCCGGCATCGGTGACCCCTACTTCCCGCAGCTCGGCAACGGCGGCTTCGACGCCCGCCACTACACGCTGGACATCGCCTACGCCCCGGACACCGGCCGCCTGGACGGCCGTACGACCCTCACGGCGCGCGCCACCCAGAACCTCTCCTCCTTCGACCTCGACCTGCAGCAGCTGGAGATCACGAAGGTCGAGGTCAACGGCAGACGCGCCGGGTTCACCCGGGACGGCGACGAGGTCACCGTCACCCCGCGCCGCACCCTGCCCAGGGGCCGCGACTTCACGGTCACCGTGACCTACGGCGGCATACCCGAGGCCCTCGGCGGCCCCATCGTCTTCGGCTCCAAGTACGGCTGGATGAAGACCGGTGACGGTGTCTTCGTCGCCTGCGAGCCCAACGCCGCCTCCACCTGGTTCCCGTCCAGCGACCACCCCGCCGACAAGGCCACCTACGACATCCGGATCAAGGCGCCCAAGGGCCTGACCGGCGTCTCCAACGGCCGGCTCGTGTCGACGTTCGACCGGGGCGGCTCGACGTACACGCACTGGCGGGAGAGCCGGCCGATGGCCACCTACCTCGCCACCGCCACCATCGGGAAGTTCGACGTGCGCACCGGCCGCACCCCGGGCGGCATCCCGATCTACGTCGCCGTCGACCCCGTGCTGAAGAACGGCAACGGCGTCGACGTGTACGCCGTCACCGCCGCCGCCACCGACTACTGGTCGCGGGTCTTCGGCCCGTACCCCTTCGAGGAGACCGGCGCCATCGTCGACGACATGCCCGAGGCCGGGTTCTCGCTCGAGGTGCAGAGCAAGCCCGCCTACTCGGCCGTGCGCAACGAGTCGACCATCGTGCACGAGCTGGCCCACCAGTGGTTCGGCGACTCGGTGAGCGTGGCCCGGTGGAAGGACATCTGGCTCAACGAGGGCTTCGCCACCTACGCCCAGTGGCTGTGGGCCGAACACCAGGGCACCCGCACGGCCCACGACTCCTTCCTCGCCGCCTACGACGCCCGCCCCGCCGACTCCTCCTTCTGGCAGATCGAGGTGGCCGACCCGCAGCGCGACACGATGTTCGCCTCCGCCGTCTACCAGCGCGGCGCGATGGCACTCCAGGCTCTGCGGGAGCGGATCGGCGACAAGGCGTTCTTCAGGCTGCTGCCCACCTGGACCAGGCTCCACCGCTACGGCAACGCGGACACCGCCGACTTCATCCGCCTCGCCGAGCGGATCAGCGGACAGCGGCTGGACGACCTGTTCGACAACTGGCTCTTCACAACAGGGAAACCGTCCCTGTGAGCCTGGCTTTGTAAGGTTCACGCACTCTGACAGGCGAGAATGGCAGGGTGCAGCTGCAACAACTCTTCAGTCCCTCCGTCCAGCACACGCTCGATGTCATCGGCATCTTCGTGTTCGCGATCTCCGGCGCCCTGCTCGCCATCCGGAAGAACTTCGACGTGTTCGGCATCGCCGTGCTCGCCGAGGCCACCGCGCTGGGCGGGGGACTGTTCCGCGACCTGGTCATCGGGGCCGTACCGCCGGCCGCCTTCACGGACCTCGGGTACTTCCTCACCCCCCTGCTGGCCACGCTGGTGGTGTTCTTCCTGCACCCGCACGTGGAGCGGATCCAGACGGGCGTCCTGGTCTTCGACGCGGCCGGCCTCGGCCTGTTCTGCGTCAGCGGTACGACGAAGGCGTACAGCTACGGCCTCAACCTCACCGCGTCCGCGACCCTGGGCCTCGCCACCGCGGTCGGCGGTGGCGTGATCCGGGACGTGCTCGCCAACGAGGTGCCGTCGCTGCTGCGCTGGGACCGCGACCTGTACGCGGTCCCGGCGATCGTCGGCGCCACCATGGTGGTGCTGTGCATCCACTACGACGCCCTGACCTCGCTCACCAGCGGGCTCGCGGTCGTCACCGCCTTCGTCCTGCGCCTGCTGGCGATGAAGTTCCACTGGCGAGCGCCGCGTGCGTGGAACCGCCGGTCGACGGTGACCGAGGAGTAGCCCCGGCGAGGGTCCCGGTGAGCGACCGGTCCTCGCCCCGGGCGTGGTTCTGGCCCATCTGCAGGGTCAGCCAGCGGAACACCGTCGGTACCTGCGGCCGCCACAGCGCCATGGTGTGGCCGCCCGCGCTGCGCGGCAGGAACACCACGTGCACGGTCGTCGGTGCCTTGGCGACGGACTCCAGCGCCACGCCCGCCTGGTAGCCGTCACCGGACTCGCCGGAGATGTACATCGCGATGCGGGGCGGTACGGCCGCCTTCCTCAGCAGCAGATAGGGATTGTTCTCGGCGCGCAGCGCGGGGTTCTGGGAGGCGAGCGAGTTGCGCTCGCCGATCGGGTCGTTGTAGCCGGACATGCTCACCGCGGCCCGGTACCTGTCCGGGTGTGCCACGGCGAGCTTGACGGCGCAGTGCGCGCCCGCGGAGTACCCGGCCACCGCCCAGCCCCGCGGCGCCGGCTGGGCCCGGAAGTTGTCCGTGACCATCTTCGGCACGTCGATGCTGAGCCAGCTGTCGGCGTTGACCTGGCCGGGGATGTTGGCGCAGCCGGTGTCCACGCCGGCCAGCAGGTTGGTGCGCGGCGCGACCAGGATGAAGGGCGCCACCCGGCCGCTCCTCATCAGCGGCAGCAGCTGCTCGTGCGCCTTCAGCGACCCGAACCAGGCCTTCGCCGAGCCCGGGTAGCCGGGGAGCAGTTCCACCACCGGGAACTTCTTGCCACGGTAGGCCGGATCGTCGTACTGGGGCGGCAGCCAGACATAGACCTCGGCGTTCACTCCGGAGACCCGGCCCCTGAGCTGGGTGACGCGCACCCCGCCGGCCGCGCGCATACCGGGCCCGTCGGCCGCCCTGAAGACCTGCCTGACCTTGGGCAACCGCTTCAGCGCTATCCCGCCGGTGCCGTCCCGGCCGAGGTCGGCGGCCTGCTGGACGTGGTTGCCGGTGCCGAGCAGGTCGGCCCAGTTGTCGTACAGGTTGTTCTGGTTGTTGACCAGCACGAAGACCAGCGTGACGGCCGTGCCCTGGGCGAACAGCAGCATCAGCACCCGGGCGACGGCGCGCAGGGGCCTGGGCCCCCGCATCCGAGACCAGAGCGCGAGCGGCAGTATGAGGGCGACGACCGCCAGCACGGTCGTCGTGTAGAGGAACGGAGTCCCGGTGAGGCTCATGTCCCCATAGAGGGGAAACGTGGGACGGGGGTTGTGGACGTGTCCGGACACTTACCTAGAAATTGCCGGGATCTCACCCGGGGGTGGGATCCGGTCGTCCGGGTGTCCGGATCCCGTCATCCTGCCGCAACATAGAAAGCTACCGCTTAGTAATTTCCTGTTGTACCGTTCACTCATGCCAGAAGCAGCTACCGCACGCGTCGGACGTGCCGTGATCGGCGACAGCGAGTTCGACCGCGACACCGCGGTCACCCGGCGCGAGCCCGGGGTCTACGACATCGACCTCTCCGCCGGCTGGACCATCATCAACGCCGTCAACGGCGGCTATCTGCTGGCCGTTCTCGGCCGGGCCCTCGCGGACACCCTCCCGCACCCGGACCCCTTCACCATCTCCGCGCACTACCTGACCGCGTCCCAGCCGGGCCCGGCGGTCGTGCGCACGGAGACGGTCCGCACCGGCCGCACCCTCTCCACCGGCCAGGCCGCGCTCTTCCAGTACGACGACGAGGGCAACGAGGTCGAGCGCATCCGCGTCCTCGCCTCCTACGGCGACCTCTCCGACCTCCCCGACGACGTCCGTACGACGGCGGTTCCGCCCGCGATCCCACCGCTGGAGCAGTGCTTCGGCCCGGACGACTCGCCCGCCCCGGTGCCGGGCAGCTCGGCCATCACCGACCGGCTGATGCTCAAGCTGGATCCCGCCACCCTCGGCTGGGCGCTCGGCGCGCCCTCGGGCAAGGGCGAGATGCGCGCGTGGTTCGGCCTCGCCGACGGCCGCGACGCAGACCCGCTCTCCCTCCTCCTCGCGGTGGACGCCCTGCCGCCCACCGCCTTCGAGATCGGCCTCAAGGGCTGGGTGCCCACGGTCGAACTCACCGTCCACGTACGCCACCGCCCGGCCCCCGGCCCGTTGCGCGTGTCGATCACCACCCGCAACCTGGCCGGTGGCTTCCTCGAGGAGGACGCCGAGGTCTGGGACGGCGAGAACCGCCTGGTGGCCCAGTCCCGACAGCTCGCCCGCGTCAGGCTGAGCTGAGCGGAGGCCTCCGGCGCGGTCGGCCGCTGGGGCTGTGGCTCCGGGCGGGGCGGGACGGGGGCGGCCGCGCCGGCGCCTCCGGTGAGGGCGGACGGCCCGGCCGCGGCACCGAACGGCATGCGTCGGGCTCGGCTGCGGTGTGTGCCGGGGGGCGACCGGGCGGAAGCCTTCGGCGAGGTCGGGGGCGGGGATGCGGCGTCGGGCGGGGCCGGGGGCCCACGCGCCGGCATCCGAGCCGGGCGCCGACGCCCGGGTGCGCCCCGGCGAGGAACTGATCGCCGCCGGCCCGGGTGCCCGCCCGGGTGGCGTGCCTCAGGCTCGGGTGAGGGGTGCGCGGCCCATCCAGGCTGCCAGGCGGTCGTAGACTCCGGCTCCCTCGGCGGCCTCGCGGCGGGCCTCGAAGGGGGTCTCCGCGTCGCGGGGGCGGGAGTCCGGCAGCACCCGGCGGGCGGTGTCGAGGGCGAACTCGCCCAGCTCAGGGTCGAGTTCGTGCGGGTGACCGAGCGCCTCGGCGAGGTCCCAGGTGTGCGTCACGATCTCCATGACGTATCCCGAAAGCGCCGCGTGCCCGGGCACCTCGCCCCACGGCACCCGCACCGGGGCCGTCATCCGCTCGTCGGACTCCCACGCCTTCAGGACGCGCACGCGCACCTCGTCGTAGGCCGCCGCCCAGCCGTCGTCCGCGACGCCCTCGGTGAACGGGCGCACCGCCAGTCCGTCGCCGCCCTCGCCCACCACGGCGATCCGCAGGGTGCCGCCGACGACGTGGCTGAGCAGGGCCCGTACGTCGAACTCGGTACAGGGCGTCGGGCCGTCGAGCTGCTCGGGACGCACCGTCCTGATGAGCGCGGCCGCCTGCTCGGTGGCGCGGGTGTATACGGGGCGCGGGTCGGTGTATCCGGTGGTGGTCATGGTGTGTGCCTCTCCCTTGGTCGGTACGGAGAGGATGCGCGGAAAACCTGACAGATTCCGTCAACATTTGCGCGGGATCCGCAGCGGCGCGATTCTGGGGGCGTGAAGTCCGACCGGCTGCTGTCGATCCTGCTCCTCCTGCAGACCCGGGGCCGCGTCCCCGCACACGAACTCGCCGACCGGCTCGAGGTCTCCGTGCGCACCATCTACCGGGACATCGAGGCGCTGTCGGCCTCCGGCGTGCCCGTGTACGCCGAGCGCGGCAGGCACGGCGGCATCGAACTCCTCGCCGGATTCCGCACGGACGTCACCGGCCTGACCGCCGACGAGTCCCGCGCCCTGTTCATCCTGGCCGCCCAGGGTGCCCATGCCGCGCTCGGTCTCGACGCGGCGCTCGGCTCGGCCCTGCGCAAGGTGATGGCGGCCCTGCCGGCACCGCACCGGCCCGCCGCCGAGGTCACCAGCCGCCGCGTCCTGGTCGACGCCACCCGCTGGAGGAGCGGCCCGCAGCAGGCCGTCGACCTGGAGGTGCTGCAGGACGCGGTGTTCACCGACCGGCGGCTGAGACTGCGCTACCGGCACAGCGGGGAGCGGGAGCCGCGGACATACACCGTGGACCCGTACGGCCTGGTCGCCAAGGCCGGGGTCTGGTACCTGGTCGCCGACCGGCGCGGCGCACCGCGGCTGTTCCGCGCCGACCGGGTGCGCTCGGCACGGCTGCTCGAGGATCCCGTGCGACGCCGGCCCGGCGTCGAACTCGCCGACGTCTGGGAGGTGCTGCGCCGCCAGGTGGAGGAGCGGCCCGAGGACGGCATCGACGTCACGGTGCGGGTGCGGCGCGAGCGCCTCGACATGTTCCAGCGCATGGCCGTCGCACAGCTCACCGAACTCCCCGACGACGACGGGGAGGACGACTGGGTCACCGCCCGGTTGTCCTACCCGGTGCTGCGCGCGGTGCGCCAACTGCTCGCTTTCTCCGACCAGGTGGAGATCCTCGATCCGCCCGAGGCGCGCGCGGAGCTGGTGAGAGCCGTCCGCTCTGTCACGGCCCTGTACCAGGGGGCGAGCCGTGGCGGCGGCTGAAGTCGCAGGTGAGCGGCGGTACTTGGGATGTGCTTTACCTGATTGACAGTCCGGGGACAGGAGGTGCCCAAGAACGCCCTGAGCGCCGCTGATTCAGCGCCCGCCTCAGGACTCCCTCATCTTCCGTGGAGCTGTCTCTCATGAAGCGTGCACGCCTCGTCCCCGCCGTCGCCCTGCCGGCGCTGTCCCCGCTGCTGCTGACCGCGTGCGGCTCGGGCGACTCGTCCTCCTCGACCAGCGGTGACTCCGGCCGGCAGCAGGCCTGTCAGACCCCCTCCGGCATGCCGACCCACGGGCCGGCCGTCGGGCGCGCCCTCGGGCATGCCCAGCGGGGCGCCCGGCGGCGGCCAGGGCGGTCCCGGTGGCGGCTGTGTCGGGCCGGACGGGGGCCGAGGCCAGGGTCGGGCGACGGGGCAGACGGGTGGTCAGGGTCAGGCCCGGCAGGGCTGACCGAAAAGGAGCGTCAGGACGGACGGGGAGCGCGTCAGTCCAGCCAGTGCCGGCGGCCGATGCTGATGAGCCGCATCTGCCGGATGGCGAGCTGGGTGACGCGCTCCCGCTCGTCCTCGGGCGCCTCCAGCGCCTCCAGGAACAGGGAGGCCGTGATGAGCATCTGGTCGACGTAGAGGTGCGCGAGCATCAGCAGGTCGTCGTCGGGCCAGCCCTCGGCCTGCGGGTCCTTGGCCAGCTCGGCCTTCACCTCGTCGGCGAACCGGGCCAGTTGGTCCCGGATGGCCTCCCGCACCGGCTGAACTCCGCCATGTCGCTCACGGGCGATAAAACGGACATGGGCGGGGTACGCGTCCACGTGACGGGCGATCAGTTCGATGGCACGTGTGATGCGTTCCTGGCTGTCGCCCGCCGTGGACACCGTCGTCCGCACCATCGGGTGAAGGCTGCCCAGCGCCTCGTCGACCAAGGCCACACCGAGGTCGGCGGTGGAGCGGAAGTGCCGGTAGAAGGCCGTCGGGGCGACGCCCACGGCGCGGGTGACCTCGCGCAGACCGAGGCTGCTCAGACTCTGCTCCTCCAGCAGCGCGAGCGCCGCGTCCAGGAACGCCTGCCGGGTCTTCTGCTTCTGGGCCTGCCGGATGCCGAGGGTGTGACTCATGTCATCCAGTTAACAACTGTTCTCTGGAATTGAAAAGCCGTGCGACGCGCTAGACTCCAAGTCAGTGAACAAGTGTTACTACAACTGTTCACCGAAATTTCACAGAGGCCAAAACAGAGGCCAACACGAGGCAACCCGGAGGGGGGATCTGATCCCATGCTGTTCCTCGTCGCCGCACTCATGCTGCTCGGTGTCGTGCTGGGCACCGTCGCTCACGCACCGCTGACCGTCACCGCCGTCGTGGCCGCCGTCATCGCCGTCTGGCTCGGCATCTTCGCGATCCGCGAGCGTCACGGCCGCCGTCGCCAGACCTCGGCCGACTGACCGTCCGCAACGACCTCCAGGAGGGGCACCATGCAACTCACCGCACCGGCCACGAGCCGTACCACCGACACACGCCCGCGTGACGCCGACGGCATGGCCGTGGCGTCCTTCATCCTCGGCCTCCTCGGCCTGCTGGTCCTCAACATCTTCCTCGGCCCGATCGCCATCGTCCTCGCCGCCGTCGCCCTGTGGCGCGGGACGTCCCGCCGAGGCCGCGCATACCTCGGCCTGACCCTGGGCGTGGCCGACCTGGCGGTTCTGCTGATCGCCATGGAAGTCTCCAACACGGTGTCCTGGAGCCTGTGACGAGCCCGGCCCCGAGGACGACGGGGCAGAGCCGCCCCACTCCGGCTACGACGGCAGGCACCCGCCCGCCCATGCGAGACGGGCCGCCGCCGACCACCGTCATCACCGCTGCCGCCGCGGGCGATCGCTCCGCCGGGCGGAACGGGTGGGCACGGCCGACAGCGCCGGGCGCGCCGCCACCTGGGCCGGGTGCGGTCGGCGCAAGGCGCAGCCGCACGCCGTGCCGGGCACGTTGCCACCAAGGCCGGCCGCAGGGCGCAGCCGCACGCCGCAACGGAGGTGAGCCGTAGTCGGCCGACGGCAAACAGGCACGTCGCCCCAACCCCGGGTACTCACCGCGGAGGCAGCCCGCAAGGGCACCGTAGAATCGGCCTCACCATGGCTTACCTCGACCACGCCGCGACGACCCCGATGCTCCCGGAGGCGGCGGAGGCGCTGACCGCCCAGCTGAGCATCACCGGCAACGCGTCCTCCCTGCACGCCTCCGGCCGCCGGGCCCGCCGCACGGTCGAGGAGTCCCGCGAAGCCCTTGCCGAGTCGCTGGGCGCCCGACCCAGCGAGGTCGTTCTCACCTCGGGCGGCACCGAGGCCGACAACCTCGCGGTGAAGGGCCTGTACTGGTCCCGTCACGACGCCGACCCCTCCCGCACCCGCATCCTGGCCAGCCCCGTCGAGCACCACGCCGTACTCGACGCCGTGCACTGGCTCGGTGAACACGAGGGCGCCACCGTCGAGTACCTCCCCGTCGACTCCCACGGCCGCGTCCATCCCGACGCGCTGCGCGAGGCCGTCGCCCGCAACCCCGACGACGTCGCCCTGGCCACCGTGATGTGGGCCAACAACGAGATCGGCACGGTCATGCCGGTCCGTGAACTCGCCGACGTGACGACGGAGTTCGGCATCCCGCTGCACGCCGACGCGGTCCAGGCCTTCGGTCAGGTCCCGGTCGACTTCGGCGCCTCCGGCCTCGCCGCGATGACCGTCTCCGGCCACAAGATCGGCGGCCCGTACGGCATCGGCGCGCTGATCCTCGGCCGCGAGTACACCCCCGTACCCGTCCTGCACGGCGGCGGCCAGGAACGCCACGTCCGCTCCGGCACTCTCGACGTCCCCGCCGTCGCCTCCTTCGCCGTGGCCGGCCGGCTCGCCGCCGAGCAGCGCGAGTGGTTCGCCCGCGAGATCGGCGCCCTGCGCGACCAGCTGGTCGACGCCGTCCGCAAGGCCGTCCCGGACGCGATCCTCGGCGGTGACCCGGCGCCGGGGGGCCGCCTCCCTGCCAACGCGCACTTCACCTTCCCCGGCTGCGAGGGCGACTCCCTGCTGCTCCTGCTGGACGCCCAGGGCATCGAGTGCTCCACCGGCTCCGCCTGCACGGCGGGGGTCGCCCAGCCCAGCCACGTCCTGCTCGCCACCGGCACCGACCCGGACCTGGCACGCGGCACCCTGCGCTTCTCCCTCGGCCACACCTCCACGGAGGCGGACGTCGAGGCCGTCGCCCAGGCGATCGGACCGGCCGTGGAGCGGGCCCGCGCGGCGGGCCTGACCTAGGGCCTCCCTTTCGGATCCTGCCGGGGTCGGACAGAAGGCGCCGTCGCTCCGAGTCGGCCTGATCCGGAGGAAAGGCCCTGACCCGCCCGCTACGGCCTGGCACGCTCGGCGCGGACCAGCCGCAGATACCGCTCCCAGTCCCAGAACCGCCCCGGATCCGTGTGGTCCGTCCCGGGCACCTCCACGTGCCCGATGACGTGCTCCCGGTCGGCGGGTATGCCGTAGCGCCCGCATATCGCCGCCGTCAGCCGGGCCGAGGCCGCGTACATCGCGTCCGTGAAGGAGGAGGCGTCCTCCACGAAGCCCTCGTGCTCGATGCCGACACTGCGCTCGTTGTACGCGCGGTTGCCCGCGTGGAAGGCCACGTCCAGCTCGCGTATCAGCTGGGTGATCCGACCGTCCCTGCGCACGATGTAGTGCGCGGCGGCGGCGTGCGACGGGTCCTGGAAGGCCTTCACCGCCGACTCGTAGCCGCCCTGCGTGACATGGATGACCACCCGGTCGACCGTGTAGTCGTCCGGCCGGTCCGCGCGCCGGTAGTTCGCCGGAGAGGCCGCCACCCAGCGCGCGCCCCGGAAGTCGACCGCCCCCGCCACCCGCGGCTTCTCCATCCCGGGCAGCCGCCACCACAGGTGGGACAGCTCCTCGCGGGCCAGCACGGCCGTGCCCACAGCGGCCGCGAGCCCGCCGACGAGCAGGGCCCGCCGCCCCAGCCGCCGGTCCCCGTCGCCCGCTGTCACCTCTGTCGTCGCCCCCACGTGATCACCAACGGATATCCGGCGGCTCCGGTTCCCGCGCCCCCGTATCCTGGAAGGGCTATGACTGACACCCCGCAGCGCCCCCGCCTCCTCCGCGTCCTCGCCGCCATGTCCGGCGGGGTCGACTCCGCCGTCGCCGCCGCGCGCGCCGCGGAAGCCGGCCACGACGTCACCGGCGTCCATCTCGCGCTCTCCGCGAACCCCCAATCCTTCCGCACCGGCGCGCGGGGCTGTTGCACCATCGAGGACTCGCGGGACGCCCGTCGCGCCGCCGACGTCATCGGCATCCCGTTCTACGTGTGGGACCTCGCCGACCGCTTCCGCGAGGACGTCGTCGAGGACTTCATCGCCGAGTACGAGGCCGGCCGCACCCCCAACCCCTGCCTGCGCTGCAACGAGAAGATCAAGTTCGCCGCGCTGCTGGACAAGGCCCTGGCCCTCGGCTTCGACGCGGTGTGCACCGG
The DNA here is from genome assembly GCF_056434305.1 of Streptomyces sp. NPDC044061. Lineage (NCBI taxonomy): Bacteria > Bacillati > Actinomycetota > Actinomycetes > Kitasatosporales > Streptomycetaceae > Streptomyces > Streptomyces sp. NPDC044061. The sequence goes on from NZ_JBWKFL010000016.1 coordinate 92,470, forward strand.
TCACTACGCGAAGGTGATCGTCGGGGAGGACGGCTCGCGCGAGCTGCACCGCGCCTCCGACATGGCCAAGGACCAGTCGTACGTGCTCGGCGTCCTGGACGACAAGCAGCTCGCCCACGCGATGTTCCCGCTCGGCGACACGGTCACCACCAAGGAGGAGATCCGCGCCGAGGCCGAGCGCCGGGGCCTGGCGGTGGCCAAGAAGCCGGACTCGCACGACATCTGCTTCATCGCCGACGGCGACACCCAGGGCTTCCTGGCCGGGCGGCTCGGCAAGGCGGAGGGCGACATCGTAGACGAGTCCGGCGCCAAGCTGGGCACGCACGACGGCGCGTACGGCTTCACCATCGGCCAGCGCAAGGGGCTGAGGATCGGCAACCCGGCCCCGGACGGCAAGCCCCGCTACGTCCTCGACATCTCCCCGGTGAACAACACGGTGACCGTCGGCCCGGCCGCCGCCCTGGACGTCAGCGCGCTGACCGCGATCAAGCCGCGCTGGTGCGGCACCGCCCCGGCCGGCCCGGGCACCTACACCGCCCAGCTCCGCGCCCACGGCGGCGAGACCGAGGTCGCCGCGGAACTGGTCGACGGAGAACTGCGCGTCCGCTTCACCGAGCCGGTCCGCGGCGTCGCCCCCGGCCAGGCGATCGTCCTGTACGACGGCACGCGCGTGGTCGGCTCGGCGACGATCGCGACGACGCGGGCCACGGCAGCGCCGGTGTAGGGCCTACTCCGCGCAGAAGTCCGCGAGCACGGGGGCGAGGACGGCCGGTTCCACCATGTGGGTCTGGCCCTCCAGCTCGAGGTACGTGCCCTGGGGCACCGCCGCGGCGACCGCCCTGCCCGCCTGCCGCATCCACTCCGGGCTCGCCCCGCCCGCCACGGACAGCACCGGCACGGAGATCGCGGCGAGCCGGTCCCCGGGCAGCAGGCCGTCGCCCATGACCGCGTCGTCGTACGCCAGACTCGGCGCGACCGCCTCCATCCCGGCCCACATCGGTGACTGGCGGGCGCCCCGGATCATCTCCTCGCCGAGGCCCGTCAGCCGCAGGAACAGCTCGACGGCGTCCCCGTGCCGGCCCTCCCTCAGGGCCGTGTTCAGGTTCTCCTTGTACGCGGCCTCGCGTTCGGCGCCGCTCTCCAGACGGTCGGCGAAAGGCACCTCGTACACGGCCACCTGACGGGCCGGCAGCCCGCTCGCGGCCGCCTCGAGCACCAGCGCGCCACCCGAGGACACGCCGAACAGCACCACCTCACCGCCCACCGCGTCGACCAGCGCCGCCAGGTCCTCGACCTCGCGCTCCACCGCGTAGGGCGCCGTGTCCCCGCTCCCGCCGCGGCCCCGGCGGTCGTACACGACGGCGGTGCAGCGGTCCGCCAGCCGGTGCGCCAGGGGCGCCATGGTGCCGCCGGTGGACATAGCGCCGCTCACCAGGATCACGGTCGGCCCCTGGCCGGTCACTTGGTACGCGAGGGAGGTTCCGTCGCGGGAAGTCGTCTTCTTGTCCATGCCGTCGCAGACTGCCGTACGGCAGGGAATTAAGCGGTCACGACACGTCGACCTCGTAGAAGCAGAGGTGATCCTTGATCTCGGCCACGTCCGGCTTCGGATCCGGATAGGCCCACACCAGGTCGGGCGCGTCCGGCAGCGACCAGTAGGAAGCGGTGCCCTTGAACGGGCAGACGGTGTGCGTGTCGGAGGGCGTGAGCAGTTCGAGGCGGACGTCCTCGGCGGGGATGTAGTACCGCGCCGGACAGCCCGTCTCGCGCAGCACGAGGGGACGGTCGGTCTCCGCGAGCACCTGGTCGCCGTGCACCACGCGCACGTGCTGCTCGCCCTTCTCGATGGTGATCGTGTGTCCTTGAGCCATACCAGGACAGCGCCGGCGGGGCCGTACTTCTTCCCACGTACGGTGGGGGACATGAACATCTGCGTCTTCCTCTCCGCCGCCGACCTCGACGAGCGCTACACCCGTCCCGCGCGCGAGTTCGCGGAACTGCTCGGCAAGGGCGGCCACACCCTGGTGTGGGGCGGCTCCAACGTCGGACTGATGAAGGTCGTCGCCGACGGTGTGCACGAGGCGGGCGGCAGGCTGCTCGGCGTCTCGGTGGAGTTCCTGTCGGCGAAGGCGCGGCCCGGTGCCGACGAGATGGTCATCGCCGCCGACCTCGCCGAACGCAAGAAGCTGCTGCTGGAGAAGGCCGACGCCGTGGTCATCATGGTGGGCGGCACGGGGACGCTGGACGAGGCCACCGAGATCCTGGAGCTGAAGAAGCACGGCCGGACCGAGAAGCCGGTGGTGCTGCTGAACACTGCCGGCTTCTACGACGGCCTCGAGGAGCAGTTCCGCCGCATGGAGGAGGAGGGCTTCCTGCCCCGCCCCCTGTCCGAGCTGGTGTTCTTCGCCGCGGAGCCGGTCGGCGCGCTGGCCTACCTGGAGGAGTCGCTGGGCATCCGGTGATGCGAGCATGGCGGGCATGGCAACTCATGTGATCACCGGGGCCGGTTCCGGCATCGGCGCGGCCGTCGCCCGCCGGCTGCACGCGCGCGGCGACGAACTCGTCCTGCACGCGCGCGACGCGGGCCGAGCGAAGGAGCTGGCCGCCGAGTTCCCGGGGGCGCGCACCCTGGTGGGCGACCTCGCGGACCCCGACAGGCTCTCCTGGGCCTTCTCCCACCAGACGCTGCCGGACCGGGTCGACTCGCTCCTGCACATCGCCGGTGTCGTGGACCTCGGCGAGGTCGGCGAGCTGACCCCCAAGTCCTGGCACCGGCAGCTCAACGTCAACCTGATCGCCCCGGCCGAGCTGACCCGGCACTTCCTGCCCCAGCTGCGCACCGCCCGCGGTCATGTGATCTTCGTCAACTCCGGCGCCGGACTCGACGCCCACGCCGGCTGGTCCGCCTACGCCGCCTCCAAGCACGGCCTGAAGGCCCTGGCCGACTCCCTGCGCCACGAGGAGCACGGCAACGGCGTCCGCGTCACCTCCGTCTACCCCGGCCGCACCGCCAGCCCCATGCAGGCCAAGGTCCACCAGCAGGAGGGCAAGGAGTACGACCCGGGCCGGTGGATCGACCCCGAGTCGGTGGCCACGACGATCCTCATGGCCCTGGACCTGCCGAAGGACGCCGAGGTCAACGACCTGACGGTGCGGCCGGGCCGCTGAACCGGGCACCAGGGGGCGGAGCCCCTGGTGCGCCGCACGGCATACCCTGCGGTGGTGAGTGAGAACAGCCAGTTCACCTTCGGCCCCGCCACCGGCATCGGCTCCATGCCCGGCGGCGACGCCCGGGAGGCCGCCAAGACCGTCACCGGCAGCTTCGAGGACTTCCCGTTCCTCGCCGAACTGCCCGCGCGGGGACCCGGCGCCGACATGATCGGCCGGACCGCGGGCATGCTGGTCGAGCTGTACGCGCGCGTGGAGCCCAGCGGCTGGCGGATCGGCGACCGTCCGGGGCGGGACACCAAGCGGGCCCGTTCCTGGCTGGGTGAGGACCTCGACGCGCTGGAGGAGTTCACCCAGGGCTACGAGGGCGACCTCAAGGTGCAGGCCGTCGGCCCGTGGACGCTGGCCGCCGCCCTGGAGCTGAAGAACGGCGAGGCGGCCCTGTCGGACGCCGGTGCCTGCCGCGACCTGGCCGCCTCGCTGGGGGAGGGCCTGCGGCAGCACCTCGCCGAGGTCCGGCGCCGCGTCCCCGGCGCCCGGCTCGTCCTGCAGCTCGACGAGCCCTCGCTCACCGCCGTGCTGCGCGGGCAGGTGCGGACCGCCAGCGGCTACCGCACGCACCGGGCCGTGGACCGGCAGGTGGTCGAGGCCACGCTCCGGGACGTCGTCGCAGTGCACGGCGGCGGACCCGTCGTGGTCCACTCCTGCGCCCCCGACGTCCCGTTCGCCCTGCTGCGCCGGGCGGGCGCTGCCGCCGTCTCCTTCGACATGTCGCTCCTCACCGAACGTGACGACGACGCCCTCGGCGAGGCCGTGGAGGGCGGGACCCGGCTGTTCGCAGGTGTCGTGCCGGGCACGGACGGCCCATTGTCAGACCCTGCCGGTAGCGTCATGGGTGTCAGGACGCTGTGGCGCAGGCTGGGGCTGCGTCCCGGGCTGCTCGCGGAGGCGGTCACGGTCACCCCGGCATGCGGTCTCGCGGGCGCTTCCCCCGCCTGGGCGCGCCAGGTGCTCGCCCACTGCGTCCGGGCGGCGAGATCACTCGCGGACAACCCAGAGTAACGGGAGGACAACACGGTGGCCGGCGACAAGCAAGCGGAGACGACGGCGGTGCCCGCCGAGGCCCGCGACAAGCACGCCCAGCTCGCGGAGCAGGTCGAGGAGCACCGCTTCCGGTACTACGTGAAGGACGCTCCCGTCATCAGCGACGCGGAGTTCGACAGGCTCCTGAAGACTCTGGAGGCGCTGGAGGCGGAGTACCCCGAGCTGCGCACCCCGGACTCGCCCACCCAGAAGGTCGCGGGGTCGTACGCGACGGAGTTCACCGCGGTCGAGCACCGCCAGCGGATGCTCTCGCTCGACAACACCTTCAACGACGACGAACTCGCCGCCTGGGCCGACCGCATCGCGCGCGAACTGGGCGACCAGGAGTACCACTTCCTGTGCGAGCTGAAGGTCGACGGCCTCGCGGTCAACCTCACCTACGAGAACGGCCGCCTCACCCGCGCGGCGACCCGCGGCGACGGCCGCACCGGCGAGGACATCACCCCGAACGTCAGGACGATCGCGGAGATCCCGGACCGCCTCGAGGGCGACGAGGTACCCGACCTGGTGGAGATCCGCGGCGAGGTCTACTTCCCGATGGAGAAGTTCCTCGAGCTCAACGAACGCCTGGTCGCGGCCGGTGACAAGCCCTTCGCCAACCCGCGCAACGCCGCCGCCGGTTCACTGCGCCAGAAGGACCCGCGCGTCACCGCCACCCGCCCGCTGCACATGGTGGTCCACGGCATCGGCGCCCTGGAGGGCTTCTCGGGCATGACCCGCCTCTCCCAGGCGTACGACCTGCTGAAGACCTGGGGCCTGCCCACCTCCCGGCACAACCGCGTGGTCGACGACCTCGACGGCGTGCGCGCCTTCATCGCCCACTACGGCGAGAACCGCCACTCCGTGGAGCACGAGATCGACGGCGTCGTCGTCAAGCTCGACGAGATCCGCCTCCAGGGCCGCCTCGGCTCCACCGCGCGCGCCCCGCGCTGGGCGATCGCCTACAAGTACGCGCCGGAAGAGGTCAACACCAAGCTCATCGACATCAAGGTGGGCGTCGGCCGCACCGGCCGCGTCACGCCGTACGCCCAGGTCGAACCGGTCACGGTCGCGGGCAGCGAGGTCGAGTTCGCCACCCTGCACAACCAGGAGGTCGTCAAGGCCAAGGGCGTGCTCATCGGCGACACCGTGGTCATCCGCAAGGCCGGTGACGTCATCCCGGAGATCCTCGGCCCGGTGGTCGACCTGCGGGACGGCGGCGAGCGGGAGTTCGTGATGCCGAGCGAGTGCCCCGAGTGCGGGACGGCGCTGCGGCCCATGAAGGAGGGCGACATCGACCTCCGCTGCCCGAACGCCCGCACCTGCCCGGCCCAGTTGCGCGAGCGCGTCTCCTACCTCGCGGGCCGGGAATGCCTGGACATCGAGCACTTCGGCGCGGTGGCCGCCGCCGCGCTCACCCGTCCGCTGGAGCCTGCCGGCCCGCCGCTGGTGGACGAGGGCGACCTGTTCGACCTGACGGTGGAGAAGCTGCTGCCCATCAAGGCCTATGTCCTCGACCCGGACAGCGGCCTGCCCAAGCGGGACCCCAGGACGGGCGAGGAGAAGGTCGTCACGGTCTTCGCCAACCAGAAGGGCGAGCCGAAGAAGAACACCCTCGCGCTGCTGGAGAACATCGAGGCGGCGAAGACGCGTCCGCTCGCCCGCTTCCTGAACGGGCTCTCCATCCGGCACGTCGGCCCGGTGGCGGCGCAGGCCCTCGCGCGCGAGTTCCGTTCCATCGACCGCATCGAACAGGCCACGCAGGAAGAGCTGGCCACCACGGACGGCGTCGGCCCCATCATCGCCACCGCCCTCAAGGAGTGGTTCGCCGAGGACTGGCACCGCGAGATCGTCCGCAAGTGGAAGACCGCCGGAGTCCCGCTGGAGGACCAGGCATCGGGCGAGGACGAGGGGCCGCGCCCGCTGGAGGGGCTCACCGTCGTCGTCACCGGCACCCTGGAGAACTTCACCCGGGACGGCGCCAAGGAGGCGCTGCAGACCCGCGGTGCCAAGGTGACCGGTTCGGTTTCGAAGAAGACCGCGTTCGTGGTGGTGGGCGACAATCCGGGATCGAAGTACGACAAGGCGATGCAGCTCAAGGTTCCCGTTCTGAACGAGGACGGTTTCAGCGTCCTTTTGGAGCAGGGACCCGAGGCCGCGGCCGAAGTCGCGCTTCCGACCGGGGAGTAGCGGTTGAAGGCCACCCGTTCGGCGCATATCAGTTGCATACGGGTGGCCCGGGCGCATTCGGGCAACCGTCGACGACCGCTGCCCGAGGAAGCCTTCCGCGGCCTACTGTTGAGGTGTGCGCCTGCCGTGCCCAGCTGCGGTTGGGGCATCCCCCTGCCCGTGGAGGGCCACGGGGAAGGTTTCTTCGACGCGGAGCCGCTGATGGTTGTCGGGCATCGGGCCGCGTGGCGTGGGCACCGCCGGCTGTGAGAGGGACGGGAATGGAACCGACCGAGAGCGCCGCCCTGGACTCATGGCTGCGTCTGCGCCGCCGCGCGGTCGCGTGGCGGGGGAGCCGGTGGACCGGGCGGGGCGCGGAGCGCGCGGGCGCCCGGGTGCGCCCGGCCGGACCGGGCACCACCGCCGAGGCACACCCGCCGATCCCGCTGGCCATCGAGCCCGCCTCCGTGCTGCCCGGTGCCGACGCCGACACCGAACGGCAGCCGTCCTGGCCCGCCCTGCCCGCAGCCGTCGTGGCCGCCGCCGGACTCGCCCTGGGCGTCGGCTTCTACCGTGCCTTCACCGGCAACCACGCCCTCTTCCCGTGCGACACGCTCGGCTGGTCGCTGGCCGTGCTCACCGGCATCATCGTCGGCCACCTCGTGATGCTCGGCCGCGCCCGCTGGTGGGGCGGCACGGGCTCCGGCGCGGCCCTCACCCTCGCCGTCCTGCTGCTGTACGGCTGGGTGCCCGCCGGAATGGTCAGCCTCACCGTCGTCGTCCTGGTCGGCATAGCCAGGCGGCACCGCTGGCGGCAGGGCGTGCTGCACGGTGCCGTGGACATCCTCGGGATCGGCGCCGGCGCCCTGGTGCTCGGCTCCTTCGGGCGGGTCCCGAGCGTCGAGGAGCCCTGGCGGCCCGACAGTTGGGGCATCGCCACCGTGCCCGAGGTCGTGCTCGTCGCGGCCGGCTACCTCGCGGTCAGCCGCGGCCTGCTGTGGTACCTGCACGCACCGCGCGGCGGCGGAGTGCCCACCATCGCCCGCAGTGCCCTGGTCCGACAGGGTCTGGTCGCCGTCGCCCTGCTCGGCATCGCACCGCTGGTGTGCGTGGTCGCCGACGCCCAGCCGATCCTGCTCCCGCTGTTCGCCATCCCGCTGATCGCCCTCGACTCCACGCTGTGGATGGCCCGGGCCCGCGCCGAGGAGCAGTTGCGCGACCCGCTGACCGGACTGCCCAACCGGCAGTGGCTGCTGGAGCGAATATGGACGGCCCTCGACGACGCCGAGCGGATCGGCGCGCGGGCCGCCCTCATGCTGATCGACCTCGATCGTTTCCGGTCGGTGAACGACACCCTCGGTCATCTCGCCGGTGACCGGCTGCTGCTGCAGATCGCCGACCGGCTGCGGATCGCCCTGCCGCGCGGCGCGGAGGCCGCCCGGCTCGGCGGCGACGAGTTCGCCGTCTTACTGCCCGTCGCCGACTCCACCACGTCGGCCACGCGTGTCGCCCGCGGCCTCGTCGCCGCCCTCAGCTCCCCGCTCGACCTCGACGGGCTCACCCTCGTGCTGGAGGCCAGCGCGGGCGTCGCCGTCTTCCCCGACCACGCGCTGGACGCCGAGGGGCTGCTGCGGCGGGCCGACGTGGCGATGTACCAGGCGAAGCGGGACCGTACGGGCGTCGAGGTCTACGAGTCCAAGCGGGACTCCAACACCCCGGACCGGCTGGGCCTGCTGGGTGATCTGCGCCGGGCTCTGGACGCGCATGAGGTGCAGCTGCACTACCAGCCGAAGGTCCGCTTCGACGGGCAGGTCGCCGGGCTCGAGGCGCTGGTGCGGTGGGTGCATCCGGAGCGCGGGAAGGTTCCGCCGGACGAGTTCATAGCGATAGCCGAGTCCTCGGGGCTGATGCCCCATCTGACGGAGTACGTCCTGGAGACCGCGCTCGGACAGGTGGCGCGGTGGCGGGCGCAGGGGCTGCGGGTGCCGGTGGCCGTGAACGTCTCCCCGCGCGACGTCCACACGCCCGGCTTCGCCGGCTCCGTCGCCGCCCGGCTGGCGCGGCACGGCGTCCCCGCGGGAGCGCTCCAACTGGAGATAACCGAGCACGTGCTGCTGGAGGATCCGCAGCGGGCCGCCGACACCCTCGCCGGGCTCACCGGGCACGGCGTGAAGATGTCCCTGGACGACTTCGGCACCGGGTACTCCTCGCTGGTGCACCTGCGCAGGCTGCCGGTGAGCGAGCTGAAGATCGACCGGTCCTTCGTGGCCCGGCTGGCCGTGGACACCGAGGACGCGGAGATCGTGCGCTGCACGGTCGACCTGGCGCACTCGCTGGGGCTGCTCGTCGTCGCCGAGGGCGTGGAGGACGATGAGACCTGGGAGCGGCTGCGGGACCTCGGCTGTGACGCGGTGCAGGGCTGGCTGGTCGCCGCGGCGATGCCGCCCGAGGAGACGACGGCGTGGCTGCTGGCGCGGGGCTCCCGCGGCTGGCAACGCCCACGAGCGGCGCTGCCGGCCGCCGAGTAGTTCTTTTCTCCCGCCTGCCCGCTGGTTTTCGTCGGCCGGATCGTGGCCCTTCCCCGCGGGGGCTCGTCGCCGTCGGCGGCCGCGTGGTCAGCCGCCCGTGAAGTGTCCGATCAGCAGGGCCAGCCGGGCCTCGTGGGCGTGCTCCGGGAGCCTGCCGCTTCTCATCAGTGTCGCCAGGCCGTGCAGGCTCGCCCAGAACGTCTCCGTCAGCAGGCCGGGGTCCTCGCCCTCGGCCGCGGTCGGCTCCACCGCGCCCAGCAGCTCGCCGAACGCCTCCCGCAGCGGCGCCGGTGCCTCCTCCGTCGCGAACGGCAGGTCCACCAGGTGGGTGAACATCGCGTCGTACAGGGCGGGTCGGCGCCGGGCGAAGGACGTGTACGTCTCCGCCACCGCCGCCAGCGACTCCCGCACACCCCGTGCCGCCGAGCGCGCCGCCCGCAGCTCCACGGCCAGGTCCGCGCAGCCCTGCACCGCGACCGCGGCCATGATCGCGTCCTTGCCCTTGAAGTGGCTGTAGAGAACCGGCTGGCTGTACTCGATCTCGGCGGCCAGCCGGCGCGTGGTCACCGCGTCCCAGCCCTCCGCCTCGGCCAGCTCCCGTGCGGCCGTGACGATCAGCCGCTCGCGTTCCGCTCGTTCGCGCTCCCGGCGCGTCTGGATCGACATGACCGTCATTCTAGCATCGCTAGCGTTCCTGTCGCCGATCTGCTAGCTTCGCTCCTGTACCTAGCATTGCTAGCGAGGAGAGAAGAATGACCGTCACCGCCTACACCCTGGCCGTCGTGCTCGATCTGTTCTGCGTGTTCCTCGGTTACCGGTTCCTGCTCCAGCCCGGCCCCGCGGCCACCGGCTACGGCTCTCCGGCCGACCCCGGCGGCGACGCCGGCGCCTACCTGTCGGTCAAGGGCGTCAGGGACGGAACCTTCGGCCTGATGGGCCTGGCCCTGCTGGCGTTCGCCGGCGCCCACGCCGAGGCCTGGTTCATGCTGTGCGTGGCGCTCGTGCCGCTCGGCGACACGCTGACAGTCCTGCGGAACGGCGGGACACGAGCGGTCGCTTTCGGGATCCACTTCGCCACCGCGATCGTTGTACTCATCAGTGCCGGACTGCTCTTCGCGGTCTGACGACAACTCACCGGGGGAGACGAACCATGTCGCTTTTCGTACCGAAGTTCGACGAGACCGTGATCGTCCGGGATGCCGAGGCCGAAGTCGTCGGCCGCGCGCCCACCACCGTGCGCCTGCTGGCCGACAGCAGCCGGACCGGAGGCGCGCTGTCCACGCAGCGCGTCACCCTGACGGCGGGTGCCGACGGCGCCAAGCCGCACTGGCACGACAACTCCGCCGAGATGTTCTTCCTGCTCGACGGCGCCGCCGACATCCTCTCCGGTGACGACGTCGTCACCGCCGGCCCCGGTGACCTCGTCGTCGTACCGCCCGGCAAACCGCACGCCTTCGCCGCCGTGCCCGGCGCCGACGCCGACCTGCTCATCGTCCTCACCCCGGGTGTCGAGCGCTTCGAGTACTTCCGCCACCTGCAGCGCATCGCCCTCGGCGAGGCCACCCCGGAAAGCCTTCTGGAGGTGCAGGAGCTGTACGACAACCACTTCCTGAAGAGCGAGGCGTGGGACGCCCGGCGCGGCTGAGGCCCAGGGCCCCGGCAAACCGTTTCACGGTCACCGGGGCCCGCCCCATAGGATTGGGGCTGGTCGTCCCGTTCCCGCCTGTCGCCCGTCGGGCGGACGACGGGCACGGGACGACCAGCCCCAGCCCGAACCACAAACTCTCACCCCAGAGGATCGCTGCATGCCTGGCATCACGCGCGAGGAGGTCGCCCACCTCGCCCGGCTGGCGCGTCTGGAGCTGAAGCCCGAAGAACTCGACCACTTCGCGGGACAGCTGGACGACATCATCGGCGCGGTCGCACGCGTCAGCGAGGTCGCCGACCAAGACGTACCGCCGACCTCGCACCCGCTCCCGCTGACGAACGTCATGCGGCAGGACGAGGTCCGTCCCTCGCTCACCCCCGAGCAGGCGCTCTCCGGCGCCCCCGCCCAGGAGCAGCAGCGTTTCAAGGTGCCGCAGATCCTGGGGGAGGACTGACCATGACGGACAGCAACATCATCAAGCTCACGGCGGCGCAGACCGCCGAGAAGATCGCCTCCGGCGAGCTGACGGCCGTCGAGGTCACCGAGGCCCACCTCGCCCGCATCGAGGCCGTCGACGAGAAGGTGCACGCCTTCCTGCACGTCGACCGCGAGGGCGCCCTCGCCCAGGCGCGCGCCGTGGACGAGAAGCGGGCCCGCGGCGAGAAGCTCGGCCCGCTGGCCGGCGTCCCGCTCGCGCTCAAGGACATCTTCACCACCGAGGGCGTGCCGACGACCGTCGGCTCGAAGATCCTCGAGGGCTGGATCCCGCCCTACGACGCGACGCTCACCAAGCGGCTGAAGGCCGCCGACGTCGTCATCCTCGGCAAGACCAACATGGACGAGTTCGCCATGGGCTCCTCCACGGAGAACAGCGCCTACGGCCCGACCGGCAACCCCTGGGACCTCACCAAGATCCCCGGCGGCTCCGGTGGCGGTTCGTCCGCCGCGCTCGCCTCCTTCCAGGCCCCGCTCGCCATCGGCACCGACACCGGCGGCTCCATCCGCCAGCCGGCCGCCGTCACCGGCACCGTCGGCGTGAAGCCGACGTACGGCGCGGTCTCCCGCTTCGGCATGGTGGCGTTCTCGTCCTCCCTCGACCAGGGCGGCCCCTGCGCCCGTACGGTCCTGGACGCGGCCCTCCTGCACGAGGTCATCGCCGGGCACGACCCGCTCGACTCCACCTCCATCGACGCCCCGGTCCCGCCGGTGGTCGAGGCCGCGCGCAACGGCGGCGTCGAGGGCATGCGGGTCGGCGTGGTCAAGCAGTTCCGCGGCGAGGGCTACCAGGCCGGCGTCATCCAGCGCTTCGACGAGTCGGTCGCCCTGCTGAAGGGGCTGGGCGCCGAGATCGTGGAGCTGGACTGCCCGTCCTTCGACCTCGCGCTGTCGGCGTACTACCTGATCGCGCCGTCCGAGTGCTCCTCCAACCTCGCCCGCTTCGACGGCCTGCGCTACGGCCTGCGGACCGGCGACGACGGCGGCCACTCGGCCGAGGAGGTCACCTCCCTCACCCGTGAGGCGGGCTTCGGCGCCGAGGTCAAGCGCCGCATCATGCTCGGCACGTACGCCCTGAGCTCCGGCTACTACGACGCGTACTACGGCAGCGCCCAGAAGGTCCGCACGCTGATCAAGCAGGACTTCGACAAGGCGTTCGAGCAGGTCGACGTGATCGTCTCCCCGACGACCCCGACCACCGCCTTCGCGATCGGCGAGCGCGCCGACGACCCGATGGCGATGTACCTCGCGGACCTGTGCACCATCCCGACCAACCTGGCGGGCAACGCGGCCATGTCCCTGCCCTGCGGTCTCGCCCCGGAGGACAACCTCCCGGTCGGTCTGCAGATCATCGCCCCGGTGATGAAGGACGACCGGCTGTACAAGGTGGGCGCCGCCGTCGAGGCCGCCTTCGTGGAAAAGTGGGGGCACCCGCTGATCGAGGAGGCTCCGTCTCTGTGAGTGCACTGAACAAGGCCAAGGGCTTCAAGAAGTCGAAGTCCGGCACGTACCTGTCGATGGCCGGGACCGCGTTCGGCGCGTTCGGTGTGGCCAAGCAGATCAAGAAGGCGCGCGCCGAGCACGACACGCTGCGGCTGATCGACGCCACCGTGTCCGCCGTCGCGATCGTCACCGGCCTCGCCATCCTCTACCGCGAGCTGAAGCGGCTGGGCGACGACGACGTCCTGCTGGGCTGAGAGGGAAGTTTTCACCGTGACCACCACGACCGACCTGGTGTCGTACGAGGACGCGCTGGCGTCGTACGACCCCGTCATGGGCCTCGAGGTCCATGTCGAACTCGGCACCAACACCAAGATGTTCTGCGGCTGTTCGACCGCGCTGGGTGCCGACCCGAACACCCAGACCTGCCCCGTCTGCCTCGGCCTGCCGGGCGCGCTCCCGGTCGTCAACGCGACCGGCGTCGAGTCCGCGATCAAGATCGGTCTCGCGCTGAACTGCGAGATCGCCGAGTGGTGCCGCTTCGCCCGGAAGAACTACTTCTATCCGGACATGCCGAAGAACTTCCAGACCTCCCAGTACGACGAGCCGATCGCCTTCAACGGCTTCCTCGACGTGCAGCTGGAGGACGGCGAGACCTTCCGCGTGGAGATCGAGCGCGCCCACATGGAGGAGGACACCGGCAAGTCGACGCACGTCGGCGGCGCCACCGGCCGCATCCACGGCGCGTCCCACTCGCTGCTGGACTACAACCGCGCGGGCATCCCGCTCATCGAGATCGTCACCAAGCCGATCGTCGGCGCCGGCGAGCGCGCCCCCGAGGTGGCGAAGGCGTACGTCCGTGAGCTGCGCGAGGTCATCCGTGCCCTCGGCGTGTCCGAGGCTCGCATGGAGATGGGCCAGATGCGCTGCGACGTCAACCTGTCGCTGATGCCCAGGGGCAGCGAGAAGTTCGGCACGCGGAGCGAGACCAAGAACGTCAACTCGCTGCGTTCCGTCGAGCGGGCGGCCCGCTTCGAGATCCAGCGGCACGCGGCCGTGCTGTCCTCGGGCGGCACGATCATCCAGGAGACCCGCCACTTCCACGAGGAAACCGGGTCCACGACCTCGGGCCGCGTGAAGGAGGAGGCCGAGGACTACCGGTACTTCCCGGAGCCCGACCTCGTCCCCGTGGCGCCCTCGCGCGACTGGGTCGAGCAGATCCGCACCGCCCTGCCCGAGATGCCGCTGGCCCGCCGCACCCGCCTTCTCGCGGAGTGGGGCATTTCGGCCACCGACATGCAGGCGATCCTCAACGCCGGTGCGCTGGACCCGATCGTCGCCACGATCGACGCCGGTGCCGACGCGGCCTCCGCCCGCAAGTGGTGGATGGGCGAACTGGCGCGCAGCGCCAACGAGTCGGGCAAGGCGCTGGACGAACTGGCGATCACTCCGGAGCAGGTCGCCCGGGTCACCGAGCTCGTCGCGAAGGGTGACCTCAACGACAAGCTGGCCCGCCAGGTCATCGAGGGCGTCCTCGCGGGCGAGGGCACCCCGGACGAGGTCGTCGACAAGCGCGGTCTGAAGGTCGTCTCCGACGACTCGGCGCTGGGTACGGCCGTCGACGAGGCCATCGCCGGCAACCCGGGCATCGCGGACAAGATCCGCGGTGGCAAGGTGGCCGCGGCCGGCGCCCTGGTCGGCGCGGTCATGAAGGCGACCCGGGGTCAGGCCGACGCGGCCCGCGTCAAGGAGCTGATCCTGGAGAAGCTGGGCGTGAGCGAGGGCTGAGCCCCGCTCCCGTACGGCCCCGGAGGCATCCCCTCCGGGGCCGTACGGCTGCCTACGGCCTTCTCTCCAGCGCCTGGCCACGCCGTCCCACGACCCGGGCGAACCCGAGCAGCCGGCCCTCGTCGGCCCGGAGCAGGTCCACCGAGTCGCGTGCCAACCCGGCCATGAACTCGCTCGGGCTCTCCTCGGCGCACACCTCGCTCCACAGCAGCCAGTCGCGCCAGCCGTCCTCCAGCCAGTCGGCCGTCTCGACGGTCACCGCCCCCGTGCGCGTCCAGTTCCGCCGCCACCAGGCGGGAGAGTGGAACGCCCAGAACCCCGGGTCCCAGTGGGGCGCGAGGTGCGCCGGCGGCTCGGCCCCCTCGATCTCCTCCCGCACCGACGGCACGACGACCCCGATCCGCCCGCCCGGCCGCAGCAGCCGGATGAGGGTGGGCAGATACAGGTCGGCGGTGCCGAAGTACTGGTAGGCGTCGACGGAGACGATCGCGTCGAAGCCGCCTTCCGCGAACGGCAGGTCGTGCGCCTCGGCGAACACGGGCACCACCCGGTCGGTGACGCCCGCCTCGGCGATGCGGACGGCGTTGTCGCCGGGCTTCACCCACAGGTCGGCGGCGACGACCTGGACGCCGTACTCCCGGGCCAGGAAGACGGAGGTCATGGCGCGTCCGCAGCCGAGGTCGAGCACCCGGGCGCCGGGCGGCATCCGGTCGAGTCCGAGTGCGGGCGCCAGCCACTCCAGCAGCCACAGCGCGTGCGGGCCCATCTGGTTCTCGATGGTCCAGCGGGCGTCGTAGCGGCTGCTGCGGGGGTAGCGCGGGTGGGTGAGGCGGTCAGCCGGTGAGGTGTCCTGGGTCCTTGGGGTGATGTCGGACATCGGTGAACGGGCTCCTTGGTTCCTTCGTACGGAAGAGGGATGTGTGGGAGCTCGGTCGGACCGTCAAAAAACGCACCTGCTTCGGTCGGCGGCGATGTGCCGGGGACGGACGGCG
Organism: Streptomyces sp. NPDC044061; assembly: GCF_056434305.1. Classification (NCBI taxonomy): domain Bacteria; kingdom Bacillati; phylum Actinomycetota; class Actinomycetes; order Kitasatosporales; family Streptomycetaceae; genus Streptomyces; species Streptomyces sp. NPDC044061. The sequence continues at coordinate 107,781 of NZ_JBWKFL010000016.1, forward strand.
GGAGGCTAGCGCGTGCCGACGCCGCCCGCACCCGAATTCCCGGGCGGCGGGTACTACGCTCGACCGCCATGAGCGGACGTACCGATTCCGGCATCGAGCCCGACATAGCCGAGCCCGACACGGCCGAGCCCGACACGGCCGAGCCGGAGACGGCCGAAGCCGGGGAGGACATCGAGGAGCAGGCCGGGGAGGCCCGGCGGGCCCGGTGGTCCGCCGCCGGCGGCGGGGGACTGCTGAGCCTCGCCGGGCTGGCCGCCGCGCTGCTCCGGCTCACCGGGGCAGCCCCGGCGCTCGTGCCCGCCGCCTACGCCCTCGGCGCCGCCGTGTGCGCTCTCGCGGCGGTTCTCGGCGCCAGGGGCCGCACTCGCCGGGCCCTGTGGCTGCTGATCGCCGGAACGATGGTCATGGCCCTCGGAGACCAGTTCGACTGAAGTGCCCGCCGGGACGACAGAGTTCACGGAACTGTCCTGTGACGTCCCTCCCACTCCCGTGAAAAAGCCCGTGAACGCGGCAAACAACCACTTTCGCCTGCGAGAGTGTCCTGCGTTTGCTCATAGGTTCTTTGCGGGCTGTTCAGTTTATGGACGATGGTTCCCGGCCAAAGATGCACAAATCGTCCTCTGGGAGCACGTCCGTGGCAGCCCTCGCCCGTTGGTGTGTCCGGCACCGCCTGCTCGCCGTCCTGCTGTGGCTCCTCGCCTTCGGCGGGGTCACCGCGGCGGCGTCCGTGGCCGGTTCGGCGTACTCGAACGACTACCAGGTCCCCGGAACCGAGTCGGGAAGCGCGACCCAGCTGCTCAAGGACGGTTTCCCGGGCCTGGGCGGCGACAGCGACACCGTGGTCTGGCACACCACCGACGGCACCGTTCGCGCACACGGCGTCAAACGGACCATGACCCGCGCCCTCGCCCGGATCGCCGACCTGCCGGCGGTGGCCTCGGTGGCCGGACCGTACGGCCGTCAGGGCGCCCACCGGATCAGCGCCGACGGCCATACGGCCTACGCCACCGTCACCTTCGCGAAGCAGTCCGGGCACATCACGAAGGCCGAGGCCGAGGCCGTCGTGAGCACCGCCAAGGACGCCGAGCGGGACGGGCTGCGGGTGGAGCTGGGCGGCAGCGCCATCGGGCTCACCGAGTCCGGGCGCGGGCACACCGCCGAGGTGGTCGGAGTGGTCGTCGCGGCCGTCGTGCTGTTCCTCGCCTTCGGCTCACCGGCCGCCTCCCTGCTGCCGATCGCCACCGCGCTGATCGGCGTGGGCACGGCGTACGCCGGGATCGGGCTGCTCGGGCACGTCCTGACCGTCGCCGACTTCGCGCCGATGCTCGGCATGCTGATCGGCCTCGGCGTCGGCATCGACTACGCCTTGTTCATAGTGACCAGACACCGGCGCGGCCTGAAACGCGGCCTGAGTGTCACCGAGGCCGCCGTGAACGCGGTGTCCACCACCGGACGCGCGGTCGTCTTCGCGGGTGCGACGGTGTGCATCGCCCTGCTGGGCATGCTGATACTGCGTCTGGGCTTCCTCAACGGAGTGGCCGTCGCCGCGTCGTTGACGGTCGTGCTCACCGTCGCCGCCTCCGTCACGCTGCTGCCCGCCCTGCTGTCCTGCATCGGACCGCGCGCGCTCAGCCGGCGCGAGCGGCGCCGCCTCGCCGAGCACGGACCGCAGCCGGAGCTGCCCACCGGTCTCGCCGCCCGCTGGTCCGCGTTCGTCGAACGCCGGCCCAAGCTGCTCGGCTCCCTCGCCGTGGCCGTCGTCGCCCTGCTCGCGCTGCCCACGCTCTCCCTCCACCTCGGCACCTCCGACCAGGGCAACGACCCCCGCTCGTCGACCACCCGGCAGGCCTACGACCTCCTCGCGCAGGGCTTCGGACCCGGGGTGAACGGCCCGCTGACGCTGGTGACCCGCGTGGACGGCGGCGACGACAAGCTCGCCCTGGACAGCCTCGACACCACCCTGCGCGCCACCCGCGGCGTCGCCTCGGTCACCCCGGTGACGTACGACTCCGCCGGTGCCACGGCGTACCTCACGGTCGTCCCCGACTCCGCGCCGCAGTCGCAGCGCACCAGCGACCTCGTCGACCGGCTGCGCACCCGGGTGCTCCCGCGCGCGGAGACCGGCACCTCCCTCGACGTGCACGTCGGCGGAGTGACGGCGAGCTACGACGACTTCGCGGACGTGATCGTCGGCAAACTCCCGCTGTTCGTCGGCGTGGTCATCGGACTCGGCTGTCTCCTGCTGCTGGTCGCCTTCCGCTCGCTCGGCATCCCGCTGAAGGCCGCCGCGATGAACATCGCAGCCGTGGCCGCCGCCTTCGGCATCGTCGTCGCCGTCTTCCAGTGGGGCTGGGGCAGCGAACCGCTCGGCCTCGGCCGGGAGGGCCCCATCGAGCCGTTCCTGCCCGTGATCATGGTATCGGTGCTCTTCGGTCTCTCCATGGACTACCAGGTCTTCCTCGTCAGCCGGATGTACGAGGAGTGGCTGGAGACCGGCGACAACCGGCGGGCCGTGCGCGTCGGCCTCGCCGAGACCAGCCGGGTGATCAACTCCGCCGCGGTCATCATGATCTCGGTCTTCCTCGCCTTCGTCCTCAGCGGCGACCGGGTGATCGCCATGTTCGGCATCGCGCTCGCCGCCGCCGTCGCCCTCGACGCCTTCGTGCTGCGCACGCTGCTCGTGCCCGCCCTGATGCATCTGCTCGGCGCCGCCAACTGGTGGCTGCCCGGCTGGCTGGAGCGCCGGCTGCCGCGCATCAGCATCGAGCCGCCGGAGTGCCGCGCCGCCCATGAGAGGCTCAGCAGGGTCCCGGTGGAGGAACTGCGAGAGGAGCGGCTGCGCGATGTACGCGATATCCCTGGGTGACGAGGGCGCCGAACTGCGGCCACTGGAGGTCTGGCACGCGGAGGAAGTGCTCGCCAACATCGACCGGGGACGCGAGTTCATCGGCCTGCACATCGGCCTGCCGGACGTGGTGACCGACCTGGACGGCGCCCGCGCCTGGATCCGGTCGTACGCGGACAAGCGCGCCGCCGACGCGGGCGGCCTGCACGGCATCTGGCTCGACGGGAAGCTGGTCGGCGGTCTGCTGTTCCGCGTCTGGGACACCCCGAGCGGGGTCTGCGAGGCCGGCTGCTGGCTGGAGCCCGCCGCGGCCGGGCGCGGCCTCGTCACGCGCGGCATGCGGGTGCTGCTGGACTGGGCGTTCGAGGCGCGCGGCATGCACCGGGTGGAGTGGCACGCCTCCTCCGCGAACGAGGGCAGCCTCAACGTGGCGCGGCGCCTCGGCATGGTCCGGGAGGGCGTGCTCCGGGAGAACTACCCGCACCGGGGCGTGCGCACGGACACCGAGATCTGGGCGGTGCTGGCCCCGGACTGGCGCGCGGCACGCGCGCGCGGCGCGCACAACGATCATTAAGAGACCTCTCAGACAGCGTCCGTACGGTGCCAAGCATGGCAACGAAGACAGTCGACGTGACCAAGACCGACGACGAGCGGGCCCCGCAGGAGGAGGCGGCGGCCGAGGCCGGGACCGAAGCCGAGGGCGCGGAACCGGCCGGAGAGAGCGGCGAACCCGAGGCAGCCCAGGAGAGCCCGGAGATGCCGGAGAGCCCGGAGAAGTCCCCCTCCGGGGTCGGCCAGGGGGCGGCTGCCGTCGTCTCCGCCGCGCTGGGCGTGGTCTCGCTCAGCGGCGGCTGGATAGGCACGGTCGCCGCCGCCCGCGAGACCCTCGTCGGGCAACTGCAGACCTCGTCCGGCGCGAGCGTCGCCCAGCAGATCAAGGAGGTCTACGGCGACGCCTGGCACACCACCGCCCTGTGGGCCGGCCTGTTCGCGCTGAGCGCGCTGATCACCGGCGTGGTCGTGCTCGTGCGGCCCGCGTTCGGCGCGCCCGGGCGCCCGCAGGCCGCCTGGATCAGGTCGGTCGCCTGGGCGGGTGTCTCGCTCGGCGTCGTCGGCCTGCTCCTGGCCGTCCTCAAGTACTCGGACGCGCTGCTCGCCCTGCCCTCGACCGGCTGAGAAACCGCAGGTCCGTGGGGGCCTTAGGGAATCCGTGAGTACCTTACGGAGTTCCCTGAGGCCCCTTATGCGTGTCCGGGGCCCGCCGCCCCGCGGAAGATGCGGAACTCTCCCGATGTGGCGCACCCCCCTGGGAGACGAAGGTGGAGGCATCGCGAAAAGCGAAGCACGACACCACCTCTTCCGAAGGACACGTCATGTACGAGCTCGAACTGCACCGGCTGCGTTCCGCCGAACTGCGCCGCGAGGCCGCACAGGAGCGCCTGGCCCGCGAGGTCGCACGCACCGGCCGCGCCGCCCGCCGCGAGGAGGCGGCCCGGCACAGCACCTCGGGTGCCGAGACCCATACCGACCGCCCCCGCCGGCACCGGCTCCCGCGCACCGCGTGAGCGCCGGACCCGTGGAGGGCGGCCGCACGGGGGTCGGCCGCCCTTCCGCCCAGGGTCGTACGACTCTTCCCGAGCGTCGTACGACCCTGCCGGCTGTCGGTACGACCATCGCACCGGACCTGTGGAAAACGGGTGCCCCACCGTCCGGGCCTCGTGCGATGCTCGGGCCCGTGGAGACCAGGTCCGTCAGTCCCGTGTTCGTCGGCCGCACCGGCGAGTTGGACACCCTGAACGACGCGCTCGCCCGTGCCGCCGCGGGCGAGCCCCAGGCGCTGCTGCTCGGCGGTGAGGCAGGGGTCGGCAAGACCCGCCTCGTCGAGGAGTTCGCCACGGCCGCCTGCCGCCGGGCCGCCGTCGTCGCGGTGGGCGGCTGTGTGGAGATCGGCGCCGACGGACTGCCCTTCGCGCCCTTCTCCACCGCGCTGCGCGCCCTGCGCGACGCCCTCCCCGAGGAGTTCGCCACCGCCGGCGCCGGACAGGAGGAGGAACTGGCCCGGCTGCTGCCCGAACTGGGGGAGGCCGGCGCCGGCCGCCACGAGGAGCAGGGCATGGCCCGCCTGTTCGAACTCACCGCCCGGCTGCTGGAGCGGGTCGCCGCCGAGCACACTGTCGTGCTCGTCCTGGAGGACCTGCACTGGGCCGACGCCTCCACCCGGCACCTCCTCGCCTATCTCTTCCGCACCCTGCGCACCGGCCGCCTCCTGGTCCTGGCCACCTACCGCGCCGACGACATCCACCGCCGCCATCCACTGCGCCCCCTGCTCGCCGAACTCGACCGGCTGCGCACCGTCCGCCGCCTCGAACTCGACCGTTTCACCCGCGAGGAGGTAGCCCGCCAGATCGCCGGCATCCTCGCCACCGAACCCGACCCCGCCCAGGTCGACGAGATCTTCGAACGCTCCGACGGCAACGCCTTCTTCGTCGAGGAACTCGCCGTCGCCGCCTGCGAGGGCTGCTGCACCGGCCTCACCGACTCCCTGCGCGACCTGCTCCTGGTCCGCGTCGAGGCGCTGCCCGAGAGCACCCAGCGGGTCGCCCGGATCGTCGCCGAGGGCGGCTCCACCGTGGAGTACCGGCTGATCGCCGCCGTCGCCCGGCTCGCCGAGGACGATCTCATCGAGGCGCTGCGGGCCGCCGTGGGCGCCAACATGCTCACGGTGACCCCGGACGGCGACGGCTACCGCTTCCGGCACGCCCTGGTCCGCGAGGCCGTCGCCGACGACCTGCTGCCCGGCGAACGCTCCCGCCTCAACCGCCGCTACGCCGAGGCGCTCGAGGCGGACCCCGCCCTCGTCCCCGCCGACGAGCGCGTGATGCGCCTGGCCAGCTACTGGTACCACGCGCACGACGCCGCCCGGGCCCTGCCCGCGGTCCTGGACGCCTCCGTGGTGGCCCGCCGCAGGCACGCCTACACCGAGCAACTGCGGCTCCTGGAGCGGGCGATGGAGCTGTGGGACACCGCTCCCGAGGAGGTCCGCGCCGCCCTGCGCCCGGTCGACTGCACCGACGTCTACCCTCCGTGCGGCTGCGACCCCGCGACCACCCCGCTGCGCTACCTCGACCTGATGGCGGAGGCGGCGGTCGCCGGCCGCTTCGGCGGGGAACGCGAAAGCGCCCTGAAGATCGTCAAGCGCGCCCTGCGGCTGCTGGAGGACGAGCCCGACCCGCTGCGCGCCGCGTGGTTCTGGGTGCAGCGCTCCCGCGTCGTCCAGGCTCTGTCCCGCGGCGACGGATGGCGGGAACTGGCCACCGCGCAGGACCTGGTGCGCGGCCTGCCGCCGTCGGAGGTGCACGCCGAGGTGCTGGCGGAGGCCGCCGGCTGGTCCATGCTGCACCGGCCGGGTCCCGAGGCCTTCGCGGCCGCCGAGCGGGCCGTCGAGTACGCCCGCATGGTGCGGGCCCGCGAGATCGAGCTCAACGCCCGCCTCACCCTCGGCGGCCTCATGGTCGACGCCGGCGACATCGAGGCCGGGCTCGCGGAGATGTCCCGGGTCAAGGAGGACGCACTGCGCGAAGGCGTACGGAGCGTGGCGGGCCGTACGTTCGTGAACCTGCCGTCCGCACTGCAGGCGGTCGGCCGCTCCCGGGAGGCCGTGCCCCTGCTGCGCGAGGGAACGGCCTTCACCCGCAGGTTCGGACTGCTGGAAACCGAGGCATGGGTGTGGGGCAACCTCTCCGACTCGCTGTACTCGCTCGGCCAGTGGACCGAGGCCGCCGACGCCGCGGTCAACGCGCTTCGCGTGGGACACAGCGCCAAGCCCCAGGGCTCGGGCGCCCTGCGCCTCGCCCATCTCGCGCTCGCCCGGGGCGACCTCGCCGAAGCGGGCCGTCACCTGGCCACCGCCGGCGCCCGCTACGGTGCCCAGGACCCCATGCCCCAGCAGTCCCTGCGCGTGGCCCGCGTCGCCATCGGGGTCGCCGCCGCGGAGGGCCGCATCCTCGACGCCCGCGCCGAACTGCGCGCGGCCCTGGACGCGGGCTTCCCGCCCGGCACCCAGCGCTACGCCTGGCCCCTGCTGCTGGCCGCCGCCACCGCCGAGGCCGACGCCCGCGCCCTGCCCGCCGCCGCGGCCGGTCGCGCCGAGGTCCTCGACCGCCTGAGCGAGGCCGGCAGAGGACTCACCGCGGGCGCGCCCCTGTGGCAGGCCCACGACCACTGGATCCGCGCCGAACTGAGCCGTGCCGAGGGCCGGGACACCGTCGAGGTCTGGTCCCGGGTGGTCGCCGCGTTCGAGTGCCTGGACCGCCCCTACGACCTCGCACGCGTCCGGCACCGCCTCGCCCAGGCCCTGCTCACCCAGGGCGGCGAGGACGAGCGCGACCGCGCCGTGGAACTGCTGAGGCTGGCCGGAGCGGTCGCCGACCACCTCGGCGCCCGCCCGCTCGCCGACGCGGTCGCCCGGCTCGCCCAGCGCGCCCGCCTCACCCTCACCGGCTCCCCGCGCCACACGCTCGCCCCGGCCGACCCGGCGCAGGCCCTCGGCCTCACCAGCCGGGAACGGGACGTCCTCCGCCTGGTGTCGGCCGGCCGCACCAACCGCCAGATAGCCGAGGAACTCTTCATCTCACCGAAGACGGCGAGCGTCCACGTCTCCAACATCCTGTCCAAGCTGGGCGTCTCGGGCAGGGGCGAGGCGGCGGCGGTGGCGCATCGGCTGGGGCTGTTCCCGGCCGACACGATCGCTGCCCCGACGGCGGGGTGACACGTACGCTGGAGGAAACCGGCAGGGGGGGAGACGCCGTGTTCAACGCGTTCGAGGAACTGTTCGCGCCCAGCCGCAAGCACACCCACGACGAGGAGAAACGGCTGGAACTGACCCGGGAGGACGTCGGAGACAGCGATCCGGCCCGCGGGCCCATAGACCTCGCCTCGGGAAAGGTCGTCGTACGCCGGCCCGAGCGGACGTCCGGCGCAGCGGATCGCGGCGAGGAGTGATCCGCCAGGGCTACTTCACCTCCACCTCCAGCACCCGGTCGTCGCCCTTCTTCGGCGTACCGCGGCCGTCCGTGTTGCTCGTCACCAGCCACACCTTGTCGCCGCCCGCCGCGACCACCGTGCGCAGGCGGCCGTACTCGCCGGTGAGGAAGGCCTGCGGGGGCGCCGAGGCCGCGGTGCCGCGCAGCGGGACGCGCCACAGGCGCTCGCCCTTCAGGGCCGCCATCCAGATCACACCGTCGACATGGGCGATGCCGCTGGGGGAGGCGTCGTCGGTGTGCCACTGGGCCAGCGGGTTGCGGAAGCGGGTGTCGGACGACGTGCCCTCGGCGTCCGGCCAGCCGTAGTTGCCGCCCGGCTTGATCGCGTTCAGCTCGTCCCAGGTGTCCTGGCCGAACTCCGAGGCGAACAGGCGCTGTTTGGCGTCCCAGGCCAGGCCCTGGACGTTCCGGTGGCCGTACGAGTACACGGGGGAGCCCGGGAACGGGTTGCCCGGGGCGGGCTCACCCTCCGGGGTCAGCCGGAGGATCTTGCCGCCCAGCGACTTCCTGTCCTGGGCCAGGCTGCGGTCGCCGCTCTCGCCGGTGCCCGCGTAGAGCATCCGGTCCGGGCCGAAGGCGATCCGGCCGCCGTTGTGGATGAGTCCCTTGGGGATGCCCTTGAACACCGTGTCGGGAGCGCCCAGTTGCTCGCCGGCCGGCTTGTGCTCGTCGTACAGCATCCGGACGATGCGGTTGTCCGAGGCCGAGGTGAAGTAGGCGTAGATCATGTGGTCCGAGGCGTAGTCGGGCGACAGGGCGATGCCCAGCAGGCCGCCCTCGCCGGCCGGGGAGACCCCGGAGACCCTGCCGAGCTCGGTCTTCCGGCCCGTCCTCTCGTCGATCCGGGTGATCGTGCCCTCGTCACGGGAGGAGACCAGCAGGCCGCCGCCGGGAATCGGAGCCAGGCCCCAGGGCGTCTTCAGGCCCTCGGCCACCGTGCGCAGCACCTTCACCGAGCCCTTGGCCGCGGGGGCGGACTCGGTGGCCCGGGCGGAGGAGCCGGCACCCGGTGACGTCGTACCCCCGTGACCGGCGGGCGCGCCATCGCCGCCGGAGGAGCAGCCCGCCGTCAGCAGGAGCGCGGTCGCGGCCAGCACGGCCGTCACAACTCGACGTGGCACGATCATGGTCCCTTCGAGGCGGCGTCAAGGGGCGACTTCCTCCTCTCTACACCGAACACCGCGCCCGGGTTCCCGGTCCACGGAAAGTCGCTCAGTCCCAGGAGCCCTGGGCCGCCGGCAGCCGGGACACCTCCGCCAGGTCCTCTGCGGTCAGCCGCAGCGCGGCCGCCGCCGCGTTCTCCTCGGCCCAGCGCTCCTGCTTGGTGCCGGGCAGCGCGATCACATGACGGCCCTGGGCGAGCACCCAGGCGAGGGCCACCTGGGCCGCGGTGACGTTCTCGCCGTGCCGGCGGGCGATCCGGCGCAGCCCCGCGACGATCGGCTGGTTGGCCGCCATCATCTCGGCCGTGAAGCGGGGGTGGCGGGCGCGGACGTCGTCCGGCTCGAACCCCTCGCCCGGGGTGAGCGTCCCGGTCAGGAAGCCGTTGCCCAGGGGCATCGCCGCCAGGAGGCCCACGCCGCGCGCCTCGCACCAGGGCAGCAGCGCGTTCAGCGCCTCCGGCGACCACACGGACAGCTCCGCCTGCACCGCGGTCACCGGGAACACCTGCTGGACCCGCTGCAACTGGCGCAGCGTGGTGTCGTGCAGCCGGGAACCGGAGCGGCGGCCACCGCGTGCGCCCACCGCGCACAGGCCGAGCGCCCGCACCTTCCCGGCCCGCACCAGCTCGGCCATCGCGCCCCAGGTCTCCTCCACCGGGACCTCGGGGTCCGCGCGGTGCAGCTGGTACAGGTCGATCACGTCCGTCTGCAGGCGCCGCAGCGAGGCGTCACAGGCCCGTCTCACATACCCCGGGCGGCCGTTGGCCACGATGTGCTGCTCGCCCACGAGCAGCCCCGCCTTGGTCGACACGAAGGCGTCCGAGCGCCGCTCCTTCAGTACCCGCCCCAGCAGCAGCTCGTTGGTGAACGGGCCGTACATGTCCGCCGTGTCCAGCAGGGTCGTGCCCAGGTCGAGCGCCCGGTGCACGGCTCTGAGCGACGCGTCACCCCGCTGCCGCGAGCCGCTGTACGCCCAGCTCATCGGCATGCACCCGAGTCCGACGGCCCCCACCGCGAGCGCCCCCGCGCCGATCGTCCTGCGCTCCACCTGCTCGTGAACCTCCCTCGTCCGGCCCCCCAACCTAACCTCTGCACACCCGTACGCCTGACATAGCCTCCTGTCATGAGTGCTGAGGTATGGCTTCCCATCGCGCCGGAGGAGATCGAGGGGCTGCCGGAGGGGCCCCGGTATCTGTTCTGGGACGGCGGCGAGGACGGCGAACAGGAGTTTCCCGGCGACCCGGCGGACTGCGTCGTGTACGTGGTGCCGTACATGAAGCGATGGCCGGTCAAGGTGCGCCCGCTGGAGCACCTGACCCATGTCCAGGTCATCCAGACGCTCACGGCGGGTGTCGACGACATCACCGCCCGGATGTCGTCCATCGTGCCGGGCGTGCGGCTGTGCAACGCGCGCGGTGTGCACGAGGCGAGCACGGCCGAACTCGCCCTCACCCTGACCCTCGCCTCCCTGCGCGGCATCCCCGAGTTCGTCCGGGCGCAGGGGGAGGGGCACTGGGAGAGCGGGTTCCATCCCTCCCTGGCCGACAAGAACGTCCTCATCGTCGGCTACGGCTCCATCGGCGCCGCCATCGAGGACCGGCTCGTGCCCTTTGAGGTGGCGCGGGTGGCGCGCGTCGCGCGCTCCCGGCGCACCACGGCGCGCGGTCCCGTGCATCCGCTCACCGAATTGCCCTCAGTGCTTCCGGAAGCCGATGTCGTGATCCTCTCCACGCCCTTGACGGAGGAGACGCGAGGGCTGGTCGACACCGAATTCCTCGGCCGGATGAAGGACGGGGCGCTGCTCGTCAACGTCGCCCGGGGGCCGGTCGTCGACACGAAGGCGCTGCTCGCGGAGCTGGAGACCGGGCGCATCACGGCGGCCCTGGACGTGACGGATCCCGAGCCGCTGCCGCCCGGACACCCCTTGTGGCAGGCGCCCGGCGTACTCATCAGCCCGCATGTGGGCGGGCCCAGCTCGGCCTTCCTGCCGCGTGCCAAACGGCTGCTCGTGGACCAGTTGCACCGCTTCGTGAACCAGGAGCCCCTGCGGAACGTGATCCTCACCACGGGGGAGTAGTCGGGCTCCGGCACCCTCCGCAACTCTCCGGACGCGGGGCGTGTCCGCCTTGACGGTGATCGTCACGGAGCGTAGAGAAGCTATGTCCCTGAGTGACGATCCTGGTGTATCGTCCCGACAGGGGCTGCGCCGCTGACCGTTCGGCGCCGGGGATGGACATTTCAGATTTTGTGAGGGGGGCGACGGGCGATGCACGGCCTATGGACGAGCGATCCGACGCGGCGGAGCCGCCGGCGGCGACCCTGGCGCACTGCCACGCGCAGACGCGGCCACCACACAAGCCAACACAGCCATCACAGCCACCACCGCAGGCCGGGCAGCCGCCGGAGGCACCCGGCGCACCGGGACCCACGCGACCCGGGGGCGGCACGGAACGGGAGGCCCCGGTGAACGCGCCGCCCTCCGTGACGACCGCCCTCGACGCGGCGCTGCGCGCACCGCACCCGCCGGGGGCCCCGCTGCCGCCCCGTCCGCCGGCCGTCGGCGACGGAGCGCGTCTGGTTCCCCAGCTCGTCCTCGCCCTGGTCTGCGGTGCGTACGCCATCGGGTCCACGTTCGACTGGGGCTCGCAGGTCATCGCGCTGATCATGGGCGACTTCGGGCTGAGCGCGGCGGCGGGCACCGCCGCCGTGTCCTGTTTCCTCTACGCCCGTGACCCACGGGTGCGCTTCCGGTCGGCCTGGCTGCTGTTCGCGCTCTCCTCGGCGATGGCGTCCCTGGGCAACGCGGTCTGGGGGTGGTACGAGGTCGTGCTGGACCGGCAGGTGCCGAGCCCGAGCTACGCCGACCTGTTCTTCCTGTGCTTCGCGCCCCCGGCCATCGTGGGCCTGCTGGTCCTCGCCAAACGGCCGGTGACACGGGCGGGCTGGATCTGCCTGGCGCTGGACGCCTGGCTGATCGGCGGCTCGCTGGTCACCCTTTCCTGGAGCCTGGCGCTCGCCCAGGCGGCCCGGTTCGACGGACCGAGCGTCGCGCACACCGCGCTGTCCCTGGCGTACCCGCTGCTCGACATCGCGCTCGTCAGCATGGTGCTCGCGCTGCACTTCCGCCGCTCCCCGGGCAACCGCACGGCGGTCAACACGGCGATCGGCGCGCTCGCCCTGACCGTGATGTGCGACGCGCTGTTCACCTCGCCGCTGCTGCACAGCAGCTACCACTCCGGGCAACTGCTGGACGCGGGCTGGTTCGCCGGTTCGCTGCTGCTCGCCTACGCCCCCTGGGCCGCACCCCGGCGCCCCGCCGGGCAGGACGGCGAGCGGCGGGTACCGGACGGGCACACGCGCGTGGTCCACGAGCACGTGCCCGGACAGCGAGGCACGGGCCACCCGTACGCGCCCGCCCCCGCACCGGGCGGTGACCACGCCCGGTACCCGGCCGGACGGCCGCTCACCGGTTCCCTCGCCGCGCTCACCCCGTACCTCGCCGCCGCCGTGTGCACCCTGGGCATCCTCTACAACGTCCTCAACGGCCGCAGGCCCGATCACGTGGTGCTGATCACCGCGGGGGCCGTCGTGCTGGCGCTCGTCATGCGCCAGGGCATCATGCTCCTGGACAACATCACCCTCACCCAGGAACTGGCCCAGAAGGAGAACCACTTCCGCTCCCTGGTGCAGGGCTCCAGCGACGTCATCATGATCGCCGCGCCCAACGGCATCCTGCGGTACGTCTCCCCGGCCGCAGCCGGGGTCTACGGACGGCCCGCCGAGGAACTGGTGGGCACCGAGCTGGCCGCTCTCATCCACCCGGAGGACCTGGGCTGCGTGGTGCACGAGGTGCGCCGCTTCCTCGCCGCCAGCCCGCTCGCGGAACCCACCACCCGCATCGAGTGCCGCTTCCGCTCGGGCGAGGGCGGCTGGCTCAACGTGGAGTCCACCGTCAACCGCCACCACGGCGGCCTGATCTTCAACAGCCGGGACGTGACCGAGAGGGTGCGACTGCAGGCCCAGCTGCAGCACAACGCCGAGCACGACCCGCTCACCGACCTGCCCAACCGCGCGCTGTTCACCCAGCGCGTCCAGCAGGCCCTGTCCGGCCGCCGTGCCACCGACCGGGGCGCCGCCCTGCGCGGCACGGCCGTGCTCTTCATCGACCTGGACGGCTTCAAGGCCGTCAACGACACGATCGGGCACCAGGCCGGGGACCAGCTGCTCGTCCAGGCCGCCCGCAGACTCCAGGAGGCGGTCCGGCACGGGGACACCGCGTCCCGGCTGGGCGGCGACGAGTTCGCGGCCCTGATCGTCGGGGACGGCACCCGCGACCGTGCCGCCCGGGAGCGGAACATCCTGGAGCTCGCCGACCGCCTCAGGGTGACCCTCTCCCATCCGTACGCCATCGACGGCAACGATGTCCGGGTCAACGCCTCCATCGGCGTCGCCTTCGCGGAACCGGGCCTCGGCGCGGGCGAGTTGCTGCGCAACGCCGACCTCGCGATGTACCGCGCGAAATCGGCCGGGAAGGGCCGCGTCGAGCTGTACAAGCCGCAGATGCAGCAGGACGTCGTACGCAAGGCGGAGCTGGCCACCCGGCTGCGTGCCGCGCTGCACGACGGCGAGTTCGCGCTGCTGCACCAGCCGGTGGTCTGCCTGGAGAACGGCCGGATCACGACGGTCTCGGCACAGGCCCGCTGGCGCTCCTCCCAGGGGGTGCTGTTCACCCCGGCCGAGTTCCTGCGGGTGGCCGAGGACGGCGACAAGACCGCGGAGCTGGACCGCTGGATCCTGCGGGAGGCCGTGGAGCAGGCCGCCGAGCGGGCCGCCACCGGGAACGTGGTGCCGGTGTGCGTCCGGATGAGCGCCCGGCGGCTGCTGGACCGCTCGACGCCGCTCGGCTCCGTGGAGGCGCTGCTGACCCGGCACGGGCTGCCGCCCGGCGCCCTGGTCGTCGAGCTGGCCGACGCCGACTCGAGGGCCTCGCTGGACGAGCTGGAGCGGCGTCTGACCGCGCTCAGCCGGCTCGGGGTGCGGATCGCGCTCGACGGCTTCGGCAGCGGCTACGCGGCGATCACGGCCCTGAGAAGGCTGCCGGTGGACGTCCTCAAGCTCGACCGCGGCCTGGTCGAGGGCGTGGTGGAGTCCGCGCGGCTGCACAAGATCACCAGCGGGCTGCTGCGGATCGCCGGCGACCTCGGCCTCCAGTCCGTGGCCGAGGGCGTGGACCTGCCGGAGCAGGTCGTCGCGCTGCGCGCGATGGGCTGCACCCATGGGCAGGGGATGGCGTTCGCGGGACCGCTGGACGAGTACCGGCTGCGCCGGGCGCTCGCATCCGGCCATTATCCGGTGCCGCACGCACCGGCGGAGCCGGCGTTCGCGGGCGGCGCGCGAGAGCCGAAGGCGACCGTGGCCCCCGGGAGGTGAACGAGCTGTGGAACGAGGCGCGGGGGTGTACACCAAAGGGGTGTCCGCCGTCGTCGGAGGTGGCAGTGCCCTTCGTTCACATACTGAGACTCCCGTCCCACCCACTTGACACGTGGTGCGTGCCGGGGGGAGGGTCAGTGCCATGCGCACCCGAATTCTCGTACTTGGACAGCGCGTCGGCTGAGCTGGGACCCACCGGAGGACGATCCGGAATCCCCAGCGACCTCACCGACGCGCTCCCCTCGCTTGCCTTTCGGCACGAGGGGTTTTTTGTTGCACGAGCGCCTTTCGTGCAGCTCTTGAACTCCGCCCAAACCTCGCAAAAACCCTCAGCATCGAGAAGAGAATGCCGATGACCGAGCAGGCCACCGGGGCCCATCCGCAGCCCCGGCCCCGATCCGGAGGACAGCAGTCCGCCCCCGTCGAGCACGTCACGGGTGCGCAGTCCCTCATCCGCTCCCTCGAGGAGGTCGGCGCTGAGACGGTATTCGGCATTCCCGGCGGCGCCATCCTTCCGGCGTACGACCCGCTGATGGACTCCACCCGGGTCCGCCACGTGCTGGTCCGCCACGAGCAGGGCGCCGGCCACGCGGCCACCGGCTACGCGCAGGCCACCGGCAAGGTCGGCGTCTGCATGGCCACCTCGGGCCCGGGCGCCACCAACCTGGTCACGCCCATCGCCGACGCGCACATGGACTCGGTGCCGCTCGTGGCGATCACCGGCCAGGTCGCTTCCAAGGCGATCGGTACGGACGCCTTCCAGGAGGCGGACATCGTCGGCATCACGATGCCCGTCACCAAGCACAACTTCCTGGTCACCAAGGCCGAGGACATCCCCCGGGTGATCGCGCAGGCGTTCCACATCGCCTCCACCGGCCGCCCCGGCCCGGTCCTGGTCGACATCGCCAAGGACGCCCTCCAGGCGAAGACCACCTTCTCCTGGCCGCCCACCATGGACCTGCCCGGCTACCGCCCGGTGACCAAGCCGCACGCCAAGCAGATCCGCGAGGCCGCCAAGCTGATCACGGCCGCCAAGCGGCCCGTCCTCTACGTCGGCGGCGGCGTCATCAAGGCGCAGGCCACCGCCGAACTGAAGGTCCTCGCCGAACTCACCGGAGCGCCCGTCACCACCACCCTGATGGCGCTCGGCGCATTTCCCGACAGCCACCCGCTGCACGTGGGAATGCCGGGCATGCACGGTGCGGTCACCGCCGTCACCGCGCTGCAGAAGGCCGACCTGATCGTCGCCCTCG
Organism: Streptomyces sp. NPDC044061; assembly: GCF_056434305.1. NCBI lineage: Bacteria > Bacillati > Actinomycetota > Actinomycetes > Kitasatosporales > Streptomycetaceae > Streptomyces > Streptomyces sp. NPDC044061. The sequence continues at coordinate 123,514 of NZ_JBWKFL010000016.1, forward strand.
GAGCCCGCTTCGACGACCGCGTCACCGGCAAGCTGGACAGCTTCGCCCCGTACGCCAAGATCGTCCACGCCGACATCGACCCGGCCGAGATCGGCAAGAACCGCGCCGCCGACGTGCCGATCGTCGGGGACGCCCGCGAGGTCATCGCCGACCTGGTCCAGGCCGTGCAGAAGGAGCACAGCGAGGGCCACAAGGGCGACTACACGGCCTGGTGGAGCGACCTCAACCGCTGGCGTGAGACCTACCCGCTCGGCTACGACCAGCCCGAGGACGGCTCGCTCTCCCCGCAGCAGGTCATCGAGCGCATCGGCCGGCTCGCCCCGGAGGGCACGATCTTCGCGGCGGGCGTCGGCCAGCACCAGATGTGGTCCGCGCACTTCATTCAGTACGAGCAGCCGGCCACCTGGCTGAACTCCGGCGGCGCCGGAACGATGGGCTACGCGGTCCCGGCCGCCATGGGCGCCAAGGCCGGGCGGCCGGAGCGCACCGTCTGGGCGATCGACGGCGACGGCTGCTTCCAGATGACCAATCAGGAACTGACCACCTGCGCCCTGAACAACATCCCGATCAAGGTCGCCATCATCAACAACGGCGCCCTCGGGATGGTCCGCCAGTGGCAGACCCTCTTCTACAACCAGCGCTACTCCAACACCGTGCTGCACAGCGGCCCGGACGACATCAACCCGCAGGCCAAGGGCACGCGCGTGCCGGACTTCGTGAAGCTGTCGGAGGCGATGGGCTGCGTGGGCCTGCGCTGCGAGCGCCCGGAGGACCTGGACAAGGTCATCGAAGAGGCGAACTCCATCAACGACCGCCCGGTCGTCATCGACTTCATCGTCCACGAGGACGCGATGGTGTGGCCGATGGTCGCCGCCGGCACCTCCAACGACGAGATCATGGCCGCCCGGGACGTCCGCCCCGACTTCGGCGACAACGAAGACGACTGAGCGAGAGAGACGAACGAGAAATGTCCAAGCACACGCTCTCCGTCCTGGTGGAGAACACGCCGGGCATCCTGGCCCGGATCGCCGCCCTCTTCTCCCGCCGCGGCTTCAACATCGACTCGCTCGCGGTCGGCGTCACCGAGCACCCCGACATCTCCCGCATCACCATCGTGGTGGGTGTCGAGGACCTGCCGCTGGAACAGGTCACCAAGCAGCTCAACAAGCTGGTCAACGTGCTGAAGATCGTGGAGCTGGAGCCCGGCCAGGCGGTTCAGCGCGAACTCGTTCTGGTGAAGGTGCGCGCCGACAACGAGACCCGCTCCCAGATCGTGGAGATCGTCCAGCTGTTCCGCGCCAAGACGGTCGACGTCTCCCCGGAGGCCGTCACGATCGAGGCCACCGGGTCCAGCGAGAAGCTGTCCGCCATGCTCAAGATGCTGGAGCCGTACGGCATCAAGGAGCTGGTCCAGTCCGGCACCATCGCGATCGGCCGCGGCGCCCGCTCGATCACGGACCGCTCGCTGCGCGCTCTCGACCGATCCGCGTAAGGCTGAGTACGGGCGGTCCCGTGCCGCCCGTATGCCGAGACCCCGAGACTTCCCGTCCTCCCACCGGCATACGGTGGGACGCACAACCTGCACACCAAGGAGAGAACCCAAAGTGGCCGAGCTGTTCTACGACGCTGACGCCGACCTGTCCATCATCCAGGGCCGCAAGGTCGCGGTCATCGGATACGGCAGCCAGGGCCACGCCCACGCGCTGTCGCTGCGTGACTCCGGTGTCGACGTCCGCGTCGGTCTGCACGAGGGCTCCAAGTCCAAGGCCAAGGCCGAGGAGCAGGGCCTGCGGGTGGTGACCCCGGCCGAGGCCGCCGCCGAGGCCGACGTCATCATGATCCTCATCCCGGACCCGATCCAGGCCCAGGTCTACGAGGAGTCCATCGCCCCGAACCTGAAGGACGGCGACGCGCTGTTCTTCGCCCACGGCTTCAACATCCGCTTCGGCTTCATCAAGCCCCCGGCCGGCGTCGACGTCGCCCTGGTCGCCCCCAAGGGCCCGGGCCACCTGGTCCGCCGCCAGTACGAGGAGGGCCGCGGCGTCCCCGCGATCGCCGCCGTCGAGCAGGACGCCACCGGCAACGCCTTCCCGCTGGCCCTGTCGTACGCCAAGGCCATCGGCGGCACCCGTGCCGGTGTCATCAAGACGACCTTCACCGAGGAGACCGAGACCGACCTGTTCGGTGAGCAGGCCGTGCTGTGCGGCGGCACCTCCGCCCTGGTCAAGGCCGGCTTCGAGACCCTGGTCGAGGCGGGCTACCAGCCGGAGATCGCCTACTTCGAGTGCCTGCACGAGCTGAAGCTGATCGTCGACCTCATGTACGAGGGCGGCCTGGAGAAGATGCGCTGGTCCGTCTCCGAGACCGCCGAGTGGGGCGACTACGTCACCGGCCCGCGCATCATCACCGACGCCACCAAGGCCGAGATGAAGCAGGTCCTCGCCGAGATCCAGGACGGCACCTTCGCCCAGACCTGGATGGACGAGTACCACGGCGGCCTGAAGAAGTACAACGAGTACAAGCAGCAGGACGCCGAGCACCTGCTGGAGACCACCGGCAAGCAGCTGCGCAAGCTGATGAGCTGGGTGAACGAGGAGGCGTAAGCCTCACGTCAGGGGGTCGGGGCAAGCTGCTCCGGCCCCCTTCCGCCACTCCGGGCGGCGCCGGGTCGAGAGTGATCCGAAGGTGTCGTCCACGCGTTGTCCAACCCGTCCAGCCCCGGACGGGTGATACTTCCGCAGCGGCGTAATACGACGACCGCGGCGCCACTAGACTGCTGCACAACATACGCGTCAGGCCCACAGCGTCGTGCGTCTTCCGCGGCTAGCCCCCCTCCACCGCCAGCGGCCGTCGGGACGGCCGTCCGCATTGGACTTGTGAGGACTCACGTGAGCTCGTACCCCAGTCGAAAAGCCACGGTACTCATCGCTGAAGAGCTGTCGCCCGCGACCGTGGACGCACTCGGCCCGGACTTCGAGATCCGGCACGCCAACGGAGCCGACCGGGCCGAACTGCTCCCCGCCATCGCCGACGTCGACGCGATCCTGATCCGTTCCGCCACCAAGGTCGACGCGGAGGCCGTCGCCGCCGCCAAGAAGCTCAAGGTCGTCGCGCGAGCCGGCGTCGGCCTGGACAACGTCGACGTCTCCGCCGCCACCAAGGCCGGCGTGATGGTCGTGAACGCCCCGACCTCCAACATCGTCACGGCCGCCGAGCTGGCCTGTGGCCTGATCCTCTCCACCGCCCGCAACATTCCGCAGGCCAACGCCGCGCTGAAGAACAGCGAGTGGAAGCGCAGCAAGTACACGGGCGTGGAGCTGGCCGAGAAGACGCTGGGCGTCGTGGGCCTGGGCCGCATCGGTGCCCTCGTCGCGCAGCGCATGTCCGCCTTCGGCATGAAGGTCGTCGCCTACGACCCCTACGTACAGCCCGCGCGGGCCGCGCAGATGGGCGTCAAGGTGCTGTCCCTGGACGAGCTGCTCGAGGTCTCCGACTTCATCACCGTCCACCTGCCCAAGACCCCCGAGACCCTCGGCCTGATCGGCGACGAGGCGCTGCGCAAGGTCAAGCCCAGCGTGCGCATCGTCAACGCGGCGCGCGGCGGCATCGTCGACGAGGCGGCGCTGTACGCGGCGCTGAAGGAGGGCCGGGTCGCCGGCGCGGGCCTGGACGTGTACGCCAAGGAGCCCTGCACCGACTCCCCGCTGTTCGAGCTGGACCAGGTCGTGTGCACCCCGCACCTCGGTGCCTCCACGGACGAGGCGCAGGAGAAGGCCGGTATCGCGGTCGCCAAGTCGGTGCGCCTCGCGCTCGCCGGTGAGCTGGTGCCGGACGCGGTGAACGTCCAGGGCGGTGTCATCGCGGAGGACGTCAAGCCGGGTCTGCCGCTCGCCGAGCGCCTCGGCCGCATCTTCACCGCGCTCGCGGGCGAGGTCGCGGTCCGCCTCGACGTCGAGGTCTACGGCGAGATCACCCAGCACGACGTGAAGGTGCTGGAGCTGTCCGCGCTCAAGGGTGTCTTCGAGGACGTCGTCGACGAGACGGTGTCGTACGTCAACGCGCCGCTGTTCGCGCAGGAGCGGGGCGTCGAGGTGCGCCTGACCACCAGCTCCGAGTCGGCCGACCACCGCAACGTGGTGACCGTGCGCGGCACGCTGGGCAACGGCGAGGAGGTGTCGGTCTCCGGCACGCTGGCCGGCCCGAAGCACGTCCAGAAGATCGTGGCGGTCGGCGACTACGACGTCGACCTCGCCCTCGCCGAGCACATGGTCGTGCTGCGCTACGAGGACCGCCCGGGTGTCGTCGGCACCGTCGGCCGCATCCTCGGCGAGGCGGGCATCAACATCGCCGGCATGCAGGTCGCCCGAGCGGCGGTGGGCGGGGAGGCGCTGGCCGTGCTCACGGTCGACGACACGGTCGCGCCCGGCGTGCTGGCCGAGGTGGCCGAGGAGATCGGGGCGACGTCCGCCCGCTCGGTGAACCTGGTCTGAGCATCCCGAAACGCCGGACGGGCTGAGGTTTCTCAGCCCGTCCGGCGTTTTCGTGTGTCCTACGCGTCGCCCACCTCGATCTTCCGCAGGGTCAGTGCCGCTCCCACGGCGGCCGTCGCGAGGACCACCGTCCCGGCGATCGCCACTCCGTGCATCCCGCCGGTGAAGGCCTCCCGGGCCGTGGCGAGGAGGGAGTCACCGGCCCGGCCGGGCAGCCGGGCGGCCGTGGCGAGGGCGCCGCCCAGGGTCTCGCGGGCCTCGCCCGGGGCCGAGGACGGCATCTCGTGCCGGTAGACCGCCGTACCGATGGAGCCGAGGACCGCCATGCCGAGCGCGCCGCCGAACTCGGTGGCCGTCTCCAGCAGGGAGGAGGCGGTGCCCGCCCGCTCCACCGGGGCGGTGGTCATGGCCAGGTCGGTCAGCTGGGACATCACCATCACGACGCCCGAGGCCAGGACGCCCGCGGCGGTCAGCACCAGCCAGAGGGAGTGGGTGCCGCTGAGGGCGAGCAGTGCGTAGCCGACCGCGCTGACGGCGAACCCGGCGGCGACGACGTGGCCGCGGTTGACGCCCCGGGCGACGAGCTGACCGGTGACCGGTCCGGCGACGCCGATGAGCACCGACGGGAGCAGGCTCCACAACGCGGCTTCCAGCGGGCTCTTGCCGAGGACCGACTGCAGGTACTGCGTGGTGAAGATGGCCGAACCCATCATGCCGAACGCGGACACCAGGGTCAGGACCAGTGCCGGGGTGAACCCGTGACCCCGGAGCAGCGCCGGCGGGATCAGCGGCGAGGCGGCGCTGCGCTGACGGCGGACGAAGAGCGCGGCGAACAGCAGACCGACGGTCACCGAGACGACGTACTGCGGGTGCCAGCCCTCGGAGGGGATCTCCTTCAGGCCGTAGATCACGGGAAGCACGGAGACCATCGAGAGCGGGACGCTCGGCCAGTCGAAGCGGCCCGGGTCCGGGTTCCTCGACTCGGGGAGCAGGAACGGGCCGAGGAGCAGCAGCAGCGCCATCGCGGGCAGGTTGACCAGGAAGACCGAGCCCCACCAGAAGTGCTCGACGAGGACGCCGCTCATCACCGAGCCGAGGGCGATGCCGCCCGTCATGACACCGGACCACAGCCCGATCGCCTTCGCCCGCTGGCCGGGGTCGGTGAACATCGTGCGCAGCAGGGCCATCGTCGACGGCATCAGGGTCGCACCGCCGATGCCGAGGATCGCGCGGGCCGCGATCAGGGTCTCGGCGCTGTTCGCGTAGGCCGCGAGGAGCGAGGCGCCTCCGAAGGCGCAGGCTCCCGCCAGCAGGAGCCTGCGGCGGCCGATGCGGTCGCCCAGCGAGCCCATCGTCATCAGCAGGCCGGCCAGGACGAAGCCGTAGATGTCGAAGATCCACAGCTGCTGGGTGCCGCTCGGCCGCAGGTCGGCGCTGATCGCGGGGGTCGCGAAGTACAGGACCGAGACGTCCATGGAGACCAGCAGCAGCGGCAGCATCAGCACGCCGAGCGCGGTCCACTCACGGCGTCCCGCGCGGCAGGGGGCGCCCTCGGCGCCGACGGAGACGGTCGTGCTCGTCGAGTTCGTCATGGCAGTGACTGTACGAGTGTCTTAAACGCTTGTCTAGAACGCTTGTATAGAACACATGTATAAGTCAGCCGTCTAGGACGTCTGTATGGATCGGCGGGTAGCCTGATCGGCATGGGACACCGTGAGGATCTGCTCGAAGGCGCCAAGCGCTGCCTGCTGGAGAAGGGGTTCGCCCGTACGACGGCGCGCGACATCGTGAAGGAGTCCGGGACCAACCTGGCCTCGATCGGCTACCACTACGGCTCGAAGGACGCGCTCCTCGCGCAGGCCTACGTCGCGCTCATGGAGAACATGTCCGACGCCTTCGACGGAAGCGGCATCGGGATCGAGGGCGCGCCCGGTTCGCTGGAGCGCTTCCGGTGGGTGTGGTCCAACATCATCGCCACCATGCGGGGGCCCGGCTCGGTGTACCGCCTGAGCATGGAGGTCATGACCCTCGACATGCCGGTGGTGCGCGAGCACCTGTCCCGCGCCCAGCGGGAGGGCGGCCGCGGGCTGGTCGCGCTGCTCATGGATGTGCCCGAGGAGGAGGTCTCCGACGAGACCGCGGACACGCTCGGCCGCTTCTATCTGACGCTGATGACCGGCCTCATCGCCCAGTGGGCGTTCGACCCGAAGAACGCGCCCGACGGCGACGCCCTCACCGAGGGCCTCCGCCAGGTCGTCGAGGCAGCCACGAAGAGCTGAACCTCAACGCCGCAGGCGCGCTCTCTTCAGCGTCATGTGCAGCAGCAGGCGGTCCTCGCCGTCGTCGAGGTCCAGGCCCGTCAGCTGTTCCACCCGGGACAGCCGGTAGTACAGCGTCTGCCGGTGGATGCCCAGCTCGGCGGCCGTGCGGCCGGCCTGGCCCGCGCAGTCGAGGTACACCTCGGCGGTGCGTGCGAGCTCCTGGTGGGCGGCGGAGAGGAGCGGGCCGACCACCGGGTCGTGGACGGTCTGCGGAGGCAGCGCGGTCAGCAGCCGGTACGGCCCGATGCGCCCCCACTCGGCGACCGGCCCGAGCCGGGTCTCGGCCAGCGCGGCGCGCGCCGCGGCCGCGGCCTCCTGCCAGACCTCCCCCAGCTCGGTGAGCCCGACACGCGGCTCCCCGACCCCGGCGGCGGCACCCGCCCGGCCCCGCGAGGCGCGTCCGCCCGACCCCTCCGCCTCCTTCAGCAGCCGCGAGGCCGCCGTCAGCGCCGGCGTCCCCACATCCGTCGAACGCAGCCGCACCAGCACCGCCAGGCTCTGCGCCGTGGCCCCCCACGGCACCGTGCACAGCGCCGTGGCGTGCGGGACCGTCCGGGCGGACGGGGCCTCCTCCGGGTCGGCGGACGGCCAGGGCGCCACACAGACCAGCGTGTGCGGGCCGTCCGCGCGCGGGCCGAGGGCCGTGCGCAGTTCGGCCACCGCCATGTCCTGCTGCCAGCCGCGCTCCGCCGTCAGCACCGCCCGCAGCTCCCGGCCCAGCCCGGCGCCGGCCCGCGCCTCGTCGGCCAGCAGCGCGCCGATCCGGCCCGTCACCCGCATGGCGGCGGTCAGCTGCGCGTCCGTCGGACCCGGATCGTCCTCCAGGAGCCAGACGTAGCCGAGGACCACGCCCCGATGGCGCACCGGCAGACAGATCCGGCCCCGGTAGACGCCGGCCTCCGGGGTCGGCGGGATCCGCACCGGTCCCGTCGCGCGCGTGATGCCGAAGCCCTCGAACCAGGCCCGCACCGCCGCCGTGGAACGCCGGGTCAGGATCGAGCGGGTCCGCACCGGGTCCAGCGCCGAGGGATCCAGGTCGCCCTCACTGTCGTACGCGCCGAAGGCGATCAGCTCGAAGTCCCGGTTCTCCAGGGTCGCGGGCGCGCCCAGCAGCTCCGAGATCTCGTCCACCAGCTCCTGGTAGTCACCCTTGTAATCGGTCGCCACCCGGGCATTCTCCCGCAATTTCCGGCACCCTTCATACAACTGTCTGAGATCCGGTGCACGGATGCGTGACGTCTGTCGATGGCCGACGATCGGAGAGATCCTTAGGTTTCACGGTGGTTCTCCGTGCCGTACCCGAATGGTCGGGTGGCGGCCGTTTCGGTGCTTGTCTGTGGAGGTGCCCCGTGCTGGGTCCCGTGATTCTCGCCGCGTCGCGCAGCGACCGGATGCGACGCCTGATCTCGGCGGCCCCGGTGACCAAGCAGGTCGTCGACCGCTTCATCCCCGGTGAGACCGTGGCCGACATCGTCCCGATCGTCCGGGACCTGACGGACAAGGGCCTGGAGCTGACGATGGACGTCGTCGGCGAGGACATCACCACCCCCGAGCAGGCCGGCGCCGCCCGGGACGCCTACCTGCAGCTGGTCGGCCGGCTCAAGGACCTGGACCTCGGCCCGAGGGTCGAGATGTCCGTCAAGCTGTCGATGTTCGGCCAGGCCCTCCCCGGCGGCCACGAGCTGGCGCTCGCCAACGTCCGCCCGGTCGTCGAGGCCGCCGCCGCGATCGGCACGACCGTCACGCTCGACGCCGAGGACCACACCACCCTGGACTCGATGTTCGCCATCCACGAGGAGCTGCGGAGGGACTTCCCGCAGACCGGTTGCGTCATCCAGGCCTACCTCTTCCGCACCGAGGCCGACGCCCGTCGCCTCGCGGAGTCCGGCAGCCGGGTGCGTCTCGTCAAGGGCGCCTACAAGGAGCCCGCCGAGGTCGCCTACCAGCAGAAGCACGAGATCGACAAGGCCTACGTGCGCATCCTGAAGACGCTGATGGAGGGCGAGGGCTACCCGATGGTCGGGTCCCACGACCCGCGCCTGATCTCGATCGCCCAGGAGCTGGCCCACCAGGCCGGGCGCAAACTGGACGAGTACGAGTTCCAGATGCTCTACGGCATCCGCGGCGACGAGCACCTGCGACTGGCCGCCGAGGGCCACCGCATGCGCGTCTACACCGCCTACGGCACCGACTGGTACGGCTACTTCATGCGCCGCCTCGCGGAGAAGCCGGCGAACCTGCGCTTCTTCCTCCGGTCGATGGTCAGCAAGGGCTGAGCCCGAACACCCGCTCACGTACAAGGAGTCAAGGATCTCATGGACGCTGTGACCCAGGTCCCCACCCCCGTCAACGAGCCGGTGCACGGCTACGCCCCCGGCTCGGCCGAGCGCTCCCGGCTGGAGGCCAAGCTCAAGGAGCTGGCCGAGAACCCGATCGACCTGCCGATGACCATCGGTGGGGAGAAGCGGATGGGCGGCGGCGAGCCGTTCCAGGTGGTCCAGCCGCACAACCACAAGGCCGTCATCGGCACCCTGCGCCACGCCGACCGGCAGGACGCCCAGGACGCCGTCGACGCCGCCCTGGCCGCCGCGCCGGCCTGGCGAGCGATGTCCTTCGACGACCGCGCCGCGATCATCCTGCGCGCCGCCGAGCTGCTGGCCGGCCCGTGGCGCGAGACCATCGCCGCCTCCACCATGCTGGGCCAGTCCAAGACCGCCCAGCAGGCCGAGATCGACAGCCCCTGCGAGCTGGTCGACTTCTGGCGGTTCAACGTCCACTACGCCCGCCAGATCCTGGCCGAGCAGCCCCCGGCGAACTCCCCGGGCGTGTGGAACCGCATGGACCACCGCCCGCTCGAGGGCTTCGTCTACGCGATCACGCCGTTCAACTTCAGCGCCATCGCGGCGAACCTGCCCACCGCCCCGGCGCTGATGGGCAACGTCGTGGTCTGGAAGCCGTCCCCGACGCAGACCCACGCGGCCGTGCTCCTGATGCAGCTGCTGGAGGAGGCGGGTCTGCCCAAGGGCGTCATCAACCTCGTCACCGGTGACGGCATCGAGGTCTCCAAGGTCGCCCTGGAGCACCGTGACCTCGCGGGCATCCACTTCACCGGCTCGACCAAGACCTTCCAGTACCTGTGGAAGACGGTCGGCAACAACATCGAGAAGTACCGCTCCTACCCGCGTCTGGTCGGCGAGACCGGCGGCAAGGACTTCCTCGTCGCCCACCCGAGCGCCGACCGCGCCGTGCTGAAGACCGCCCTGACCCGGGGTGCCTTCGAGTACCAGGGCCAGAAGTGCAGCGCCACCTCCCGCGCCTACATCCCGGCCTCCATCTGGAACTCGGGCTTCAAGGAGGAGTTCGCGGCCGAGGTCGACTACCTCACCATGGGTGACGTCACCGACCTGTCGAACTTCATCGGCGCCGTGATCGACGACCGTTCGTTCGCCAAGAACAAGGCCGCGATCGACCGCGCCAAGCAGGACCCGAGCTGCACGATCGTCGCGGGCGGCACCTACGACGACTCGGTCGGCTACTTCGTCCGCCCGACCGTCGTCGAGTGCAGCGACCCGGAGAACGAGGTCTTCACCACCGAGTACTTCGGCCCGTTCCTCGCCGTGCGCGTCTACGAGGACGACGAGTACGACGAGATGCTGACCCAGATGGAGTCGGTGTCGGACTACGCGCTCACCGGTTCGGTCATCTCCAACGACCGTGCGGCGGCCGCGTACACGATGGAGAAGCTCCGCTTCGCGGCCGGCAACTTCTACATCAACGACAAGTCGACCGGCGCCGTCGTCGGCCAGCAGCCCTTCGGCGGCGGCCGCTCCTCCGGCACCAACGACAAGGCCGGCGCCCCGCAGAACCTGCTGCGCTGGACCCTGACCCGGGCCATCAAGGAGACCCTGGTCCCGCCGACCGACTACACCTACCCGCACATGGGCTGATCCCCAGCCCCCCCCGAGCGACGGGCCGGGAAGCCTGACATCCGAGCAGGCTTCCCGGCCCGTCCCCAACTCGGCACCCGCCACACTCGCCACCCGCCACACTGATCCCATGACGATGACGACGGACGACGGAGTTCGGCTGTGGGCGCGGCGTTCGGGCGGCGCCGGTGACCCGCTGGTGCTGTGCCACGGCGGACCCGGCCTGTGGGACATGTTCGGCGACGTGGCCGGGCTGCTCGCGGGCGTCACCCCGGTGATCCGCTGGGACCAGCGCGGCTGCGGCCGCTCGGAGCGCTGCGACGGGCCGTGGACGACCGAGCGCTTCGTGGCCGATCTGGACGCCGTACGACGGCACTTCGAGCTGGAGCGGATGGCGCTGCTCGGCCACTCCTGGGGCGGCCAGCTGGCGCTGAGCTACGCCCTCGCCCACCCCGACCGGGTGAGCGTGCTGGTGTACGTCTCCGGCACGGGCATCGGCCCGGACGCCGACTGGCACCCCGCCTTCAAGAAGAACTTCCTCGCCCGCCTCGCCGACCACCCCGAACGCCTGGTGCGCTGGCGCGAGTTGACCGACCGCGCCGGGGACGCCGAGCGGGAGCGGGCCGTTCTGCAGTGGTCCGTCGAGTTCGAGGACCGGGAAGGGGCCCTGGCGCCCGCCGGGCGAATGGCCGACCCGTGGTTCCGGATCAACTCCGAGTGCAATGCCGCACTCGACGAGGAACGCCGGCGCCTCTGGGGCACCCCCGCGCTGTACACCGCCTGCCGGGCCCTCGACGTGCCGGTGCTGATCATCGACGGCGCCCGCGACATCCGCCCGCGCACCGCCGTCGACTCCCTCGCCGAGGCGCTGCCCCGGGCGCGCCGGGTGATCCTGCCGGGCGCCGGGCACCTGCCGTGGGAGGAGGATCCCGAGGGCTTCCGGAAGGCGGTGGCCGGCGCTCTGGACCCGACGCCATGACCCTCCGGCTGCGCACCGCCCACACCGCCGACCTCGACCCCGTGGACCTGCGTGCCGTCCGCGCCTTCCTGGACGAGGCGTTCGACGGGGACTTCGGCGACCAGGACTGGGACCACGGCCTCGGCGGCATGCACGCCCTCGTCCACGACGGCACCGGTCTCGCCGCGCACGGCTCGGTGGTGATGCGGCGGGCACGGTACCGGGGGCGCTGGCTGCGCACGGGCTACGTGGAGGCCGTCGCCGTGCGGGCCGATGTGCGCCGCAGGGGGCTCGGCGGACGGGTGATGGGGGCGCTCGAGCGGATCGTCGACCGGGCCTACGACCTGGGCGCGCTCTCCGCGAGCGAGGACGGCGCCCCGCTGTACACGGCACGGGGCTGGCAGCGGTGGGGCGGCCGTGTGTACGCCCTGTCGCCGGACGGGATCGTCCGGCTGCCGGAGGAGGAAGGGGGCGTCCACCTGTGGCCGGGCCTCGCCGGGCAGCGACTCGACCCGGACCACGAGCTGGTGCTCGACTGGCGGGACGGCGACATCGCCTGACCGGCCGTTCCGCTCCGTCGGCTGTGTCACCACCCCCGAACCGGCCTCGACCACCGCCGTTCGGGCACTTGTCCGCGAACTGCGCTCCCTCCCTCCCCGGACGACGAAAGCGCAGGTCACGGCGGTGTGACCCGACCCGCCGTCTCAGATAGTAGGAAGTCCGAGTAATTGTGCAGACAGGTGCGGCCCACTGCCTTACTTTTGTAGAAGCCGAACGTCTCGCTCGATCCAGCGAATGGCGGTCGTGAGCCGGGCTTCGTGCAGGCAACCCCTGCGGCCGGTGCTCCCCGCCCCTTCCGGCGTCTCGTAACCCCTCTGTCTTTCCGCACCCCCGTGTGTCGAAGGAGTCGATCCTCATGGCCGAGACGACCGTCCGCCGCCGCGTCCGCCACGTGACCCGCACGAGCGAGTCCGACCGCAAGAACGCCGCCGCCGCCCTCCAGCGCGCCCTCGACCGCCGCGACAACGGCGGTGAGACCGGCCACTGAGCCGCCACTGATCCGGGAGCCGCACCCTCCCCCGCCCGGCTTCGCCCGAGCGGGGGAGCCCCGTGGGGTGCGGCGCGGCCTCACCCTCCGCGCCGCACCTCGAAGTGGTCGATCCGCCGCCCGTCCTGGGCCAGCGCCGACACCTTGAGCCGTGGGGCCGGACCGGGCCGCGCCTCCACCGAGAGGAGCGAGAAGCCGGTGTACCGCACCCGCGACCAGTGAGCCGTCTCCGGCGCGCGCTCCTTGTCCCGGGTCCAGTGGAAGGTCCGCACCGCGTCGTGCCGGCGGACGTGCCCCTCGTAGCTGTCCTTGACGCCCTGGGGGAACGCGTACAGGTCCCGGCCGCCGCCACCCGCCGTGACGTAGACGATCCCGTCCCGCGCGGGGTCGGTCGAGCCGCCGATCGGCACCGCCCGGCCCACCTTCCCGTCCCTGATGGCGTCCGTGCGCTCGTAGACGTGGTTGTGCCCGTTGATCACCAGGTCCACCCGGTGCCGGGCGAGCAGCGGCAGCCACTCGGTCCGCACTCCGCCGTCCGAGGCGTGCTGCGAGGTGGAGTACGCGCAGTGGTGGAAGAAGACGACCACGAAGTCCACGCCCCGCGTCGCGCGCAACTCGCGCAGCTTCGCGTCCAGCCACTTGGTCTGCCGGCCGCCGCTGTGCCCGTGGTTGGCCTGGATCTCGTACGACACGTCGTTGGCGTCCAGCGCCACGAAGCCGGTGTTGCCGTAGACGAACGCGTAGGCGCCCGGCGTCCCGTGCGGGTCGAAGCCGCTGTCCGGCAGGGAGAACCGGGCGAGTTGACCGCCGTAGCCGTCCGGCGAGTACCAGGCCTCCATGTCGTGGTTGCCGGTCGTCACCATCCACGGCACCGACTTCGCGACCGGCTCGTTCTGCTTCAGGAACAGGTCCCAGAACGTGGGGTCGTAGCCGTCCGAGGTCTGCCCGGCACCGTTGACGTCCGCGTAGCAGATGTCGCCCGCGTGCAGATGGAAGGCGGGGTTCTGGCGCTGCACGAGGTGGTCGTTGGCGTTCGCGGCCTGGCCCACTCCCTGGTCGCCGAAGGCCGTGAAGACGAAGCGCTCGGGGGTCGCGGGCGCCGTGCGGAAGGACGCGAGGGCGGCCAGGTGGGCCGGGGCGGCCGGGTCCCAGCCGTCGTGACCGACGCCGTAGTAGTACGTCGTGCCCGGCCTGAGGCCGTTCAGGGCCGCGTGCACGTAGAACTGCTCGACCGCGGGCCGCACCCCGCTCACCCCGGGGGTGTGCAGGTTGCGCGTCTCGGCCGCGACGCGGTGACCGAGGTCGTCCGGGCGCAGCCCGACGCGCAGGTACGGCCGCCCGACGGCGAAGGGCACCTGCCAGGAGACACGCATCTGCGTCCTCGGGTCGGTGCCGAAGGCCAGATGGCGGCCGAAGGGGCGGACCACCGCGCCGGACACCCGCGGGGCCGTGGGGGCCGGGTGCCCCACCGTGCCGGAGCCGGCCGAGCAGCCGGTCAGCAGGCCGCCCGCCACCACGCCCGCCGACACCAGGGTGCGGCGGCGGACCAGCCGGGTGCGCAGATACTCGTACTGCTCGGCCATGCTCATCCGCTCCGCGAGCGGGCGCGGGATGCCGACGTCGGGGGTGTCCATGCAGGGGAAGGTTCCACGGGGCTCCAACACCTGTGCCACGTACGGGTGAACGCCAGCCGACAGGATGACGCCGGCGGGCCATCCGAGTGTCCGCATGGCGGACAGGGCATGTCATCCCCTGGGACGAGGAGTAGGGTGCCGACATGTCTCGCAGCATCAATCTCGCAGTGATCCCCGGTGACGGCATCGGCCAGGAGGTCGTGGCCGAGGGTCTGAAGGTCCTCTCCGCCGTCCTGCCGCAGGATGTGAAGCTGGAGACCCAGGAGTACGACTTCGGCGCCCAGCGCTACCACGCCACGGGTGAGACCCTCACCGACGCCGACCTCGACGCGCTCAAGCGGCACGACGTCATCCTGCTCGGCGCGATCGGCGACCCGTCCGTGCCGTCCGGTGTCCTGGAGCGCGGCTTCCTGCTCAAGCTCCGCTTCGCCTTCGACCACCACGTCAACCTGCGCCCGTCGAAGCTGCTCCCGGGTGTCGCCACCCCGCTCGCCGGCCAGCCGGAGATCGACTTCGTCGTCGTCCGCGAGGGCACCGAGGGTCCCTACACGGGCAACGGCGGCACCATCCGCAAGGGCACCCCGCAGGAGGTCGCCACCGAGGTCTCCGTCAACACGGCCTTCGGCGTCGAGCGCGTGGTCCGCGACGCCTTCGAGCGCGCCCAGGCCCGCCCGCGCAAGAAGCTCACGCTGGTCCACAAGAACAACGTGCTGACCTTCGCCGGTCACCTGTGGACCAACGTCTTCAACAAGGTGGCCGAGGAGTACCCGGAGGTCACCACCGACTACATCCACGTCGACGCGGCGACCATCTACCTGGTCACCGACCCGGCCCGGTTCGACGTGATCGTCACCGACAACCTCTTCGGCGACATCATCACCGACCTCGCCGCGGCCGTCTCCGGCGGCATCGGCGTGGCCGCCTCCGGCAACATCAACCCCAGCGGCGACTTCCCGTCCATGTTCGAACCGGTGCACGGCTCGGCCCCGGACATCGCGGGCCAGGGCAAGGCCGACCCCACCGCCACGGTCCTGTCCGTCGGCCTGCTGCTGCGCCACCTCGGTTACGACACCGAGGCCGACCGCATCGACGCGGCGGTCGCCGCCGATCTCACCGAGCGCGCCGGCAAGCCCGCCCGCAGCACCTCGGAGATCGGCGACGCCCTCGCCGTGCGAGTAGCCGGCTGACCCGGCCGAGTTACGCCCAAGCCGCCGGGTCGCATCCGCGCCCGGCGGCTTTTCCTATGCGGCCGCCGGGTGCCACCATCATCCCTGGGCCGCTTTCACCCCGATTCCTTCCGTCGCAGCCCCACGGGCGATAATCGAACGCGGAGCCGCGACACGGGGGAATGCTCGGACGTCCTAACACTGGCCGGCCACCGGCCGCGCGGGGCGTGGACGCGGCCCGTCACTACACAACCGGTGAAGGACAACACATGACGACGCCCACGATCGAGCTCAAGCCCTCCGCCCATCCGCTCGCCGCCGCGGAGCGCGAGGCGATCCTGGCCAGCCCCGGATTCGGCCGCCACTTCACCGACCACATGGTGACGATCAAGTGGACCGAGGGCCGTGGCTGGCACGACGGCCAGCTCGTTCCGTACGCGCCGATCCCCCTCGACCCGGCCACCAACGTCCTGCACTACGCCCAGGAGATCTTCGAGGGCCTGAAGGCCTACCGCCAGCCCGACGGCTCGGTCGCCACCTTCCGCCCGGACCAGAACGCCAAGCGCTTCCAGCGCTCGGCCCGCCGCCTCGCCATGCCGGAGCTGCCGGTCGAGACGTTCGTCGAGGCCTGCGACGTGCTGGTGCAGCAGGACAAGGACTGGGTGCCCGCGCACGGCGGCGAGGAGTCCCTGTACCTGCGCCCGTTCATGATCGCCACGGAGGTCGGCCTCGGCGTCAAGCCGGCCAACGAGTACCTGTTCATCGTCATCGCCTCCCCGGCCGGCGCCTACTTCCCGGGCGGGGTGAAGCCGGTCTCCATCTGGGTCTCCGAGGACCGCGTCCGCGCCGTCCCCGGCGGCATGGGCGACGCCAAGACCGGCGGCAACTACGCCGCCTCCCTGCTCGCCCAGGCCGAGGCGGCCGCCAAGGGCTGCGACCAGGTCTGCTACCTCGACGCCGTGGAGCACCAGTGGGTCGAGGAGCTCGGCGGCATGAACCTGTACTTCGTGTACGGCGACAGGATCGTCACGCCCACGCTGACCGGCTCCATCCTGGAGGGCGTCACCCGTGACTCCCTGCTGGCCGTCGCCCGTGACCTCGGCTACGAGTCGGAGGAGGGCCGCGTCTCCGTCGAGCAGTGGCAGCGCGACTCCGAGAACGGCACGCTCACCGAGGTCTTCGCCTGCGGCACCGCGGCCGTGATCACCCCGGTCGGCACGGTCAAGCGCGCGAGCGCCGAATGGAAGCAGTCCGGCGGAGAGCCCGGCGAGGTCACGCTGCGCCTGCGCCAGGCCCTCCTCGACATCCAGCGCGGCACCGCCAAGGACGAGCACGGCTGGATGCACAGGCTCGGCTAGTGCCCTTCTTCCGGATCAGGCCGGCCCCGAGCCCCGGCAGGATCCGGAAGACCGGTCCTAACGCTCGGCGGGCACGCTCAGGGCCGCCGCGGACTCCGTGTCCGCGGCGGCCCTCGCGCGTTCCGGGGTGAGCGTCAGCAGCAGGTACACCACACCGCCGACGGCGCCCGACAGCAGGAAGCTGCAGTCCACCCCGCCGGTCAGGGTCAGCAGCGGGCCCTCGTACGACGGCAGGGACACCGCCAGCAGGCCGACCGCCGCGCCGGCCGCCCAGGACACGGTGGCCCGGAGGTTCCAGCCGGCCCGGTACCAGTAGATCCCGCCCCGCGAGCGGCGGTTGAAGACCTGCAGGGCGTCGGCGTCGTACACACCGCGGCAGCGGGCGAAGCCGATGAGGGTGATGACCGCCCACGGGGTGCCGATGGCGGTGAGCAGCAGCACGAAGGACGTCATCGCGGACTGCGCGTTCCAGGCGTAGTGCCCGACGAAGACACAGGCCGTGGCCACGACGGCGACCGTGTAGGTGGCGCGGGCGCGGGAGGCGCGCGGCAGGATCGCGTCCAGGTCCAGGCCCATGGAGTACAGCATCAGGCCCGCGTTGCCGACCGAACCCGCCGAGGCGGACAGCAGCAGCGGGACCAGGTACCAGGTGGGGGAGGCGGAGACGAGCGGGCCCGCGTAGTCGGTGGCCGCGCGGGCCGCGTACGCCGTGAAGGTGCCGAACAGCTGCGGCACCAGCAGGCCCAGGAGCAGGCCCAGCCAGGTGGCGTGCAGCACGCGCCGGCCGGAGTGGCGGGCGGGGGAGATGTAGCGGGTGTAGTCGCCGAGCAGGGTGATGAAGGCGATCGGGCCGGACAGACCCGCCGCCACCGCCGCCAGGAACCAGGTCGGCCAGAAGGAACCCAGCAGATAGCCGCCGGCGTCCGGGAGCGGCGCGGTGGTGAAGTGCGGCGCGTAGGCGAGGATCCCGAGGGCCAGCAGGGCGGTCATGCCGACGGCCAGCACCCGGGACATGGCGAGCAGCACCCGGTAGCCGTAGACCGCGCCCGCGACCGTCGCCGCGGCGAGCACCGCGTAGACGACGGCGTACGACACCCCGTCCGCGGGCAGCCCGAACAGTCGGCCGAGCACGCTCAGCATCACGTCACCGCCGATCCACACGGTCAGGGCGGTGTAGCCGAGGGCCAGCAGCAGGCCCACGACCGAGCCGACCAGCCGGCCCCGCACGCCGAACTGGGCGCCCGAGGAGGTGGACAGGTTGGTCGCGGTGCGCAGGGAGACCAGCGCGAGCGGGGCCGTGAACAGCGTGCCGACGACGGTGCCTGCCACGATCGAGCTCACCGAGGCCCACCAGCCGAGCCCGAAGGACGGCGGCAGCCAGCCGAAGATGATCACTCCGAGGCAGAGGTTGGAGCCGAGCAGGATCGAGATCAGGTCCCGTGGCCCGCTGGTCCGCTCCTCGTCCGGGATGGTGTCGACACCGCGCTGTTCTATCGGCATGGCTGGTCTCCTTCGACGGCCGCCTTCATGCTTTGAGCGACGTTCAATGTGACGTGAACAGCGGGTCTCGGTCAATGCTTCTGTTGCATGAAGAGCATGTTTAGAGTGATGCTCTAATCTGTGGAAGGCAAGGAGGTGCCGCGTCGTGAGACTCACCCCCACGGAACGTGACCGGCTGCTGCTGTTCGGAGCCGCCGAGCTGGCCCGGGCCCGCCGGGCGCGCGGCCTCAGGCTGAACGTGCCGGAGGCCACCGCGCTGATCGCGGACACCGTCTGCGAGGCCGCGCGGGACGGCAGACGGCTCGCGCAGGCCGTCGAGGCGGCCCGGTCGGTCCTCGGCCCCGAGGACGTGCTGCCGGGTGTCGCGGACGTCGTCACCGAGGTGATGGTCGAGGCCGTCTTCGACGACGGCTCCCGGCTCGCGGTGGTCTCCGACCCCATCGGCGCCGGCTCGGGCGCGGAGGGTCCCGGCGCGCTGCTGCCCGGCCCCGAGCACACCGAGCCCGAGCCGGCCGTCCGGCTCACGGTCACCAACACCGCGACCGTGCCGGTCTCCGTCACCTCCCACTTCCACTTCTTCGAGGCCAACCCGCGGCTGGACTTCGTCCGGGAGAAGGCCTACGGCATGCGGCTCGCCGTACCCGCCGGGTCCTCGGTGCGGTTCGGGCCGGGGGAGAGCGAGGAGGTCGGCCTGGTGCCGATCGGCGGAGAGCGGATCGCGATCGGCTTCGCCGGTCTGGTCGACGGGCCGCTGGACGCGCCGGGGGCCCGGGCGGAGGCCCTGCGCAGGGCCGCCGCCTGCGGATATCTGGGAGTCACGCCGGAAGGAGGCGAGCGATGAGCCGCTCGAAGGGACGCGAGGTCAGCCGGTCGACGCGGGTCGACCCGCACGCCTACGCCGCCACCCACGGTCCCCGGGCCGGTGACCGGGTCCGGCTGGGTGACTCGGGGCTGGTGATCCGGGTCGAGTCGGACGCCCAGAGGTACGGCGACGAATTCCTCGCCGGATTCGGCAAGACCGCCCGCGACGGGCTGCACCTGAAGGCAGCCGCCGTCCGCGAGACCTGTGACGTGGTGATCAGCAACGTCGTCGTGATCGACGCGGCGCAGGGGATCAGGAAGGTCTCCATCGGCATCCGGGAAGGCCGGATCTGCGCCATCGGGCGGGCGGGCAACCCGGACACCCTCGACGGGGTCGACGTCGTCGTCGGCACCGGTACGTCCATCGTGTCCGGCGAGGGGCTGATCGCCACCGCCGGTGCCGTCGACACCCACGTGCACCTGCTGTCGCCGCGGATCATGGAGGCCTCCCTCGCCTCCGGCGTGACCACGATCATCGGGCAGGAGTTCGGCCCGGTGTGGGGCGTCGGCGTCAACTCGCCCTGGGCGCTCCGACACGCCTTCAACGCCTTCGACGCCTGGCCGGTCAACATCGGCTTCCTGGGCCGGGGCTCGTCGTCCCACGGGGCACCCCTGGTCGAGGCGCTGGCGGAGGGCGGCGCCTCCGGCTTCAAGGTGCACGAGGACATGGGCGCCCACACCCGCGCCCTGGACACCGCACTGCGCGTAGCCGAGGAGCACGACGTCCAGGTCGCCCTGCACAGCGACGGCCTGAACGAGTGCCTGTCGGTCGAGGACACCCTGCGGGTGCTCGAGGGGCGGACGATCCACGCCTTCCACATCGAGGGCTGCGGCGGCGGACACGTGCCCAACGTGCTCAAGATGGCCGGGGTCCCGAACGTCATCGGGTCCTCCACCAACCCCACCCTGCCCTTCGGCCGGGACGCGGTCGCCGAGCACTACGGCATGATCGTCTCCGTCCACGACCTGAAGACCGACCTGCCCGGCGACGCGGCCATGGCCCGCGACCGGATCCGGGCAGGCACGATGGGCGCCGAGGACGTGCTGCACGACCTGGGCGCGATCGGCATCACCTCCTCCGACGCGCAGGGCATGGGCCGCGCGGGGGAGACGGTCCGCCGTACCTTCGCCATGGCCGGCAAGATGAAGGCCGAGCTGGGCCCGATGGAGGGCGACGGCGAGAGCGACGACAACGCCCGCGTCCTGCGCTACATGGCCAAGCTGACCATCAACCCGGCCATCGCCCACGGCCTTTCGCACGAGGTCGGCTCGATCGAGGCCGGCAAGCTCGCCGACATCGTGCTGTGGCGCCCCGAGTACTTCGGAGCCAAGCCGCAGCTCGTCCTCAAGTCCGGCTTCCCGGCGTACGGCGTGGTCGGCGACCCGAACGCGGCCACCGACACCTGCGAGCCCCTCGTGCTCGGACCGCAGTTCGGCGCGCACGGCACCACGCCCGCCGACATCTCGGTCGCCTTCGTCGCCCAGGCAGCCGTGGACCAGGGCAACGACACGATGCCCACGCGCCGCCGCAGGGTCGCCGTGCGCGGCACCCGGGGCATCGGCCCGGCCGACCTGCGGCTGAACGCCCGCGTGGGAGCGGTCGACGTCGACCAGCGCACCGGCCTGGTCACCCTCGACGGCGACCCGCTGCGCTCCGAGCCCGCCGACTCCGTCTCCCTCAACCGCCTCTACTTCCTCTAAGGACCCGCGACATGACCACCCCCGCCGCCGACGGCTTCCGCATGCCCGCCGAGTGGACCCCGCACGAGCGCACCTGGATGGCGTGGCCGGGCCCCAACCCCACCTTCGACGACCCGGACGACCTCGCCCTCTCCCGCATGGCCTGGGCGTCGGTCGCCCGTGCCGTCCTGCGCTTCGAGCCGGTGACGGTCGTCTGCGGCCCCGGCCAGTCGGCGCAGGCCCAGACGCTGCTCGGCCCGGGTGTCGACACCGTCGAGCGCGACCTGGACGACGCCTGGATGCGGGACATCGGCCCCACCTTCCTCACCAACGGCAAGGGCGAACTGGCCGCCGTGGACTGGACGTTCAACGGCTGGGGCGCCCAGGACTGGGCCCGCTGGGAGCACGACTCCAAGATCGCCGCGTATGTCTCCGACCTCGCGGGCGCGAAGACGTACGCCTCGAAGCTGGTCAACGAGGGCGGCGCGATCCACGTCGACGGCGAGGGCACCGTCCTGCTGACGGAGACGGTCCAGCTGGGCCCCGAGCGCAACCCGCACTGGACGCGCGAGCAGGTCGAGGCCGAGATCCACGCCCACCTCGGCACCAGCAAGGCGATCTGGCTGCCGCGCGGCCTGACCGGCGACTACCCGCCCCACGGCTTCGGCACCCTCGGCCATGTCGACATCGTCGCCGCCTTCGCGCGCCCCGGCGTCGTCGTCGCCCACCACCAGCCGGACCCGGCCCACCCCGACCACGAGGTCACCAAGGAGGTCATCGGCATCCTGAAGTCGGCGACCGACGCGCGCGGCCGCCGCCTGGAGGTGGTCGAGGTGCCCGCCCCGACCGCCCTGGAGGCCGACGGCCACTGGGCCGACTACTCCTACATCAACCACTACCTCTGCAACGGCGGGGTCGTCCTGTGCGGCTTCGACGACCCGCGCGACGAGATCGCCGCCGGCATCTTCCGCCGCCTCTTCCCGGAGCGGACGGTCACCCTGGTGGACGCCCGTACGATCTTCTCCGGTGGCGGTGGCATCCACTGCATCACCCAGCAGCAGCCGAAGGTCTGACACGTACAGGAGCAGCAGATGGCCGGTGCGGCCCGTCCGCGCAGGAACGCGCCGCCGCGCGAGGAGGTCCTCGTCGCCGCCATGGGCATGATCGCCGAGCGCGGTCTGGAGAAGCTCACCATGGCCGCGCTCGGGCGCGAGGTCGGGATGAGCAGTGGTCATCTGCTGTACTACTTCCACTCCAAGGACGAACTGCTGCTGCGGACCCTGGAGTGGAGCGAGGGCAGGCTGGGCGCCGAGCGCAGCCGGCTGCTGACCCGGCCGGGATCCGCCCGCGAGCGCCTGGACGGGTACGTCGACCTGTACGTCCCCGACGGCCACCGCGACCCGCACTGGACGCTGTGGCTGGAGGTCTGGAACCGCTCGCAGAACGCCGCCGCCGACGCCGACGCCCGCGAGCGGCAGGCCGCCATCGAGGGCGCCTGGCACCGCGACCTGGTCGCCCTGATCGCCGAGGGAGTCTCGCGCGGCGAGTTCCGCCCGGTCGACGCCGACCGCTTCGCCGCGAAGCTGCGTGCGCTGCTCGACGGCTTCTCCATCCACGTCGCCATCGGGTTGCGCGGCACCGACCGGGCGCAAGTGATCTCCCACGTTCGGGAGTTCATCGCGCAGGCCCTCCTGACTCCGGACACCTGAGGACCGCATCCTGAGACGGTCGGTGGACCGGGGGCGGTGCTGTGCCAGACTGCCTTCGTGCTCTCGTTCGCCATGATTATTGGCAGCAGGCGCGCCGGTCCGCAGTGACCACCTCGTACGACCAGGTGCGGGTGGCCACCGTCGTCCTCGACCCGCGCGCAGACCTCTCGCACCCGCGAGGGGTTTTTTCTGTTTCCGGCCCATCCGCAGCCGGCGGCGGAGCGCGAGGGAATATTGGGGGGACGGTGGAGCCGGTCATTCCGGTAAGACCGAAGATCCACAATCAGGAGCCTTGAGACCAATGACCGAGACGGCAACCAGCGAGCTCGACGACTCGTTCCACGTCTTCGACACCACGCTGCGCGACGGCGCGCAGCGCGAGGGCATCAACCTCACCGTCGCGGACAAGCTCGCCATCGCACGGCACCTGGACGACTTCGGCGTGGGCTTCATCGAGGGCGGCTGGCCCGGCGCCAACCCGCGGGACACCGAGTTCTTCGCCCGCGCGCAAGCGGAGATCGACTTCAAGCACGCCCAGCTGGTCGCCTTCGGCGCCACCCGTCGCGCCGGCGCCAAGGCCGCCGACGACCCGCAGGTCAAGGCGCTCCTGGAGTCGGGCGCCCCGGTGATCACGCTGGTCGCCAAGTCGCACGACCGTCACGTGGAGCTGGCGCTGCGCACCACGCTGGACGAGAACCTGGAGATGGTCCGGGACACCGTGTCCCACCTGCGCGAACAGGGCCGCCGGGTGTTCGTGGACTGCGAGCACTTCTTCGACGGCTACCGCGCCGACCCGGAGTACGCCAAGGCGGTCGTCCGTACGGCCTCGGAGGCCGGCGCGGACGTCGTCATCCTCTGCGACACCAACGGCGGCATGCTCCCCGCCCAGGTCCAGGCGGTCGTCTCCACGGTCCTCGCCGACACCGGCGCCCGGCTCGGCATCCACGCCCAGGACGACACCGGCTGCGCGGTCGCCAACACGCTCGCCGCGGTGGACGCGGGCGCCACCCACGTGCAGTGCACGGCGAACGGCTACGGCGAGCGCGTCGGCAACGCCAACCTCTTCCCGGTCGTCGCGGCCCTCGAGCTGAAGTACGGCAAGAAGGTGCTGCCGGACGGCCACCTGCGCGAGATGACCCGCATCTCCCACGCCATCGCCGAGGTGGTGAACCTCACCCCCTCCACCCACCAGCCGTACGTGGGCGTGTCGGCCTTCGCGCACAAGGCCGGCCTGCACGCCTCCGCGATCAAGGTCGACCCGGACCTCTACCAGCACATCGACCCCGAGTTGGTCGGCAACACCATGCGCATGCTGGTCTCCGACATGGCGGGCCGCGCCTCGGTCGAGCTCAAGGGCAAGGAGCTCGGCATCGACCTCGGCGGCGACCGCGAGCTGGTCGGCCGGGTGGTCGAGCGGGTGAAGGAGCGCGAGCTCAAGGGCTACACCTACGAGGCCGCCGACGCCTCCTTCGAACTGCTCCTGCGCGCCGAGGTCGAGGGCAGGCCGATGAAGTACTTCGACGTCGAGTCCTGGCGGGCCATCGTCGAGGACCGCCCCGACGGCACCCACGCCAACGAGGCCACGGTCAAGCTGTGGGCGAAGAGCGAGCGGATCGTCGCCACCGCGGAGGGCAACGGCCCGGTCAACGCCCTGGACCGCGCGCTGCGCGTGGCCCTGGAGAAGATCTACCCGCAGCTCGCCAAGCTGGACCTGGTGGACTACAAGGTCCGCATCCTGGAGGGCGTGCACGGCACCTCCTCCACCACCCGGGTGCTGATCTCCACCTCCGACGGCGCGGGCGAGTGGTCCACGGTCGGCGTGGCGGAGAACGTCATCGCCGCCTCCTGGCAGGCCCTGGAGGACGCGTACACCTACGGGCTGCTGCGCGCGGGCGTGGAGCCGGCGGAGTAGCGAGAACGAGCCGCCGCGCCCCCGCCCGGGGGCGCGGTCCGGCCCGCCGGGGACATGACCGCGTGGCCGGCGCCCGTGGTCAGGGCGCGCGCCAGATGTTGTCGAAGGCGGCGTTCTCGATGCGCCGCCGCTGCCGTACGCCCTCCAGCTCCGTCAGCGCGTGGTTGACGGCGGCCAGCACGGTGACGACCGCGTCGTCGCCGAGGCCCTCCGCGGTCGGCTCGCCGTCCGGGATGCCCAGGGCCGCCGCGAGGCCGGCCAGGACCGGCTCGTGGGATTCCCACCGGTCGGTGGCGTGGCGCCGCGCCGTGGTGTCGACGGCCGCGGCGGTCTTCGTCCGGTGCGGCAGCCAGTGCCGCCGCTCGCCCGTGAGCTGCCCCTGTGCGTCGAGGACGTCGAGGTAGGCCCCGGCCAGTCCCTCACCGCGGCGCCACAGCCAGTCCTCGACCGTCTCGTACGGCTCCTGCCGGGCGAGCGACGCCCCCGCCTCGTCCAGCAGCCGGTCACCCAGGGTCAGCGGCGGCCCGGGCACGATGCGATCGTCCTCCAGGGTGAGCGCGCGGGCGCCGAGGAGGTCGATCAGTTCGGCACCCGCGAGAGCCAGCGACAGGTCGCCCTGCTCCACCGGACGCTCGCCGGGGACGTCCGTACTGACGATGAACAGATCCTGTGGTGTGGTCATGTCGGCTTCCCGTCCAGACGGTCGGCGGCGGCTCCCCGCACCACCAGCATGTGCGGAGGGCAGCCGATCCGCAGCACGGCGGCCGCCCCCGCTCAGCCGCGGGCGGGACGCGGCCCGCCTACTGCAGCTTCCACTTCTGGTTGGCGGCTCCGGTGCACGACCAGATCTGGGCCCGTGCCCCGTTCGCCGACGAGTTGTCCGTGACGTCCAGGCACTTGTCGGCCGCCGTGTTCACCACATCACCCGTGGAGGCGTTGTACGACCACTGCTGCGCACCGGTTCCGTTGCAGTCGTACAACTGCACCTTCGCCCCGTCGGCCGTCGAGCCCGATGCCACGTCCAGGCACTTGCCGAGTGCCCGGACCGACCCGTCGCCCTGCACCGTCCACTGCTGCGCCGTGCTGCCGTTGCAGTCGTAGAGCTGCACCGCCGTACCGTTCGCGCTCGAACCTCCCGCCACGTCAAGGCA
Source organism: Streptomyces sp. NPDC044061 (assembly GCF_056434305.1). Lineage (NCBI taxonomy): Bacteria > Bacillati > Actinomycetota > Actinomycetes > Kitasatosporales > Streptomycetaceae > Streptomyces > Streptomyces sp. NPDC044061. The sequence goes on from NZ_JBWKFL010000016.1 coordinate 149,228, forward strand.
CTTGCCGGCCAGGCCCACGAAGGATCCGGACCGGCTGCCGCCGCCCGACTGAGTGCCGGACCAGGTGAAGGTCGCCGAGGTCCTGCCGGGGAGCGAGTAAGTGGCGTGCTGCGAACCCCAGTCGATCGTCACCGACCTCGCGGAGGACGAGTCGTTGTACGCGATCAGCGCCTTGCTGCCGTCCGGATTTCTCCACGCCACGTTGGGCACGGCCGTCGAGGCCGTGGAGGCGATCCGCTGGGCACCCGGGCGGACGAACTTCGTCAGGTGCCCCATGTCGTAGTACTCGACCGTGTAGTCCACCGTCCCGCTCGCGCCGTCCCCGTTGTGCACGGTGATCAGCCCGGTGCAGGTGCCGCAGCCGCCGTTGTGCGGGCCCATGCCCTGGTCCACCGCGAGCGACCACTTGGTCACCGACTTCGCCCAGTTGCGCGTGTAGTCGATGATGTTGGACATGTCCTCGCGCTGCTGGTCGGCGATCCAGGTGCCACCGGAGTGCTCGGTGCCGAACGCGTCCAGCGTCGGGTACTGGTTGTGCACGGACGTCTGCCTGGTGACGTCACCGCCGTAGCCGTGCCAGGCGATCCCGCCGAAGTTGGGGTGGTTGCGGACCGCGGCGTCGTCCACCGTCTGGGCCGCGTACGAGTCGTAGACGTCCCAGTTCCAGTCGTGCGCCAGCACCTTCGTCGTCAGGCCCGCCCCCTGCAGCTTCGGCAGCAGCTCGCTCTTGGTGAAGTAGGCCAGCCCGCTCGCGTTCCAGCTCATCGACGGGTAACCGGAGCAGCACGTCGGCTCGTTCTGCGCGGTGACGTAGGAGACGTCCACGCCCTGGTCCCGGTACGCCTGGAGGTACTTCACGAAGTAGGAGGCGTACGCGCCGTAGTCCTCCGCCTTCAGCCAGCCGCCGTTGAGGGAGCCGCTGTCCTTCATCCAGGCCGGGGCCGTCCACGGCGAGGCCATCACCGTCAGGGACGGGTTCAGCTGCAGCGCCTGCTTCGTCAGCGGGACGACGTCCGCGAGGTCGTGCGCGATCGAGAACTTCGAGAGCGACGGATCGGTCTGGCCCGCCGGCACGTCGTCGTACGTGTATCCGTAGCGCGCCAGGTCCGAGGCGCCCATCGGGTTGCGCAGGAACGACAGCCCGATCCCGTCCGCCGGCGAGAACAGCTTGCGCATGGTCGCGTCCCGCGTGCTCTGCGACAGCACCCCGCTGCCGTTCATCAGCCAGGCGGCGGTGTCCGTGAAGGACGCGCCGCCACCGGTGAACGTCTGGTAGCGGGTGTTCTCGTCCACGGTGATGTTCTCGCCGCTGCCGCCGGTCCCGGACTGGAAGGCGAACGGCGTCTGCGCCTGCAGTCCGCGTACGACGTGCCGTCCGGCGGAGTCGTCGGTTGTGGTGAGCCAGGCCGTGACCTGCTCACCGGCCGCGTGCGCGGACGGCATGCCGAGGGTCGTGAGCCCGGCGGTGGTCAGCAGGCCGGCGAGCAGCAGCCGGGCCGTGCGCAGGGGTTTTCTCATGGTGCGTTGCCCTTCTGGGGAGAGCCAACGTGCCGGATGTGGGGGGAAGCAGTGCCCTGTGGGGGGAAGCAGTGCCCTGGACCGTCCTGACGTGGCGTCTTGACGGTTCTGTGGGCCCCCAGTTAACTCATGCCGTGAGCTAAGTCATGAGTGAACCATGAGAGTCGAGGGAAGGTCCATGCGAAGAACCGCCCTGCTCGTCTCCGCCGCACTCCTCGCCGGTCTGCTCCCGTGGGCGACCGCGAGGGCCGCCGACGACCCGGCCCCCGTCCCCGTCGACCGCTTCGAGGGCGAGGTCCCCTTCGCCTCCCAGCCCGCCGAGGGCATCTTCACCTGGGGGAGCGACGCCGACGACCCGCCCGCCCTGCAACTGACCGCGCGTTCCGACGCCCCCGAGGGCGCCAAGGTCCTCACCGGCAGCTACGACATCAGCGGCTACGGCGGGTTCACCCACGACTTCGCGGCCGGTGAGCCCGCCCACGACTGGTCCGCCCACCGGGGCATCCGCTTCTGGTGGGACGGCCAGGACAACGGCAAGAAGGTCGCCTTCGAGATCAAGGACGGCGGAGCGAACGGCGAGGCCTCCGAACTGTGGACGACCTCCTTCACCGACGACTTCACCGGCTGGAAGCAGATCGAGATCCCCTTCACCGACTTCACCTATCGCACGGACTACCAGCCCGTCGGCGGCATCGACCACGTCCTCGGCCTCACCGGGATGTGGGGATACGCGGTCACGCTCCCGGTCGGCGTCAAAGGCCGTTTCGCCATGGACGGCGTCGAGCTGTACGGCAGGGCCGACCAGTCACTGCACGCCTCCGTCACCACCGACGCGGCCGTCCACCCCGTCAAGGAGGGCGGCACCGCCAGGGTCGGGGTCACCCTCGCCACCACCGGCGCGCAGCCCGTCGACGATCCCGTGACCGTCACCTACGCGACCGCGGCCGACGGCACCGCGGACCCCGGCAAGGACTACACCCCCGTCTCCGGCACCCTCACCTTCCCCGCCGGTACGGCCTCCGGCACCACGCGGACCATCGAGGTGCCCACCCTCAGGGACAAGACGGCCGAGTCCGCCGAGACGATCCCGCTCGAGCTCACCGTGAGCGGCGCCAAGGCGCCCGCCGAGACCCCGCAGGTCGTCATCGACGCGCACGGACTGCCCTACCTGAACGCCAAGTTGCCGGTGCGCGAGCGGGTCGCGGATCTCGTGAGCCGCATGTCGCTGGGGGAGAAGGCCGGCCAGATGACCCAGGCCGAGCGCGGGGCCGTGGGCACCGGGGGCGACATCGCGACGTACGCCCTCGGCTCGCTCCTGTCCGGCGGCGGCTCGACGCCCACCCCCAACACCCCTGAAGCCTGGGCGAAGATGATCGACGGCTACCAGCTGCGCGCCCGGGCCACCCGCTTCCAGATCCCGCTGATCTACGGCGTCGACGCCGTGCACGGCCACAACAACCTGGTCGGCGCCACGATCATGCCGCACAACATCGGCATCGGCGCCACCCGCGACCCGCGGCTGGCCGAGCGCACCGGCGCGGTGACGGCCGCCGAGGTGCGGGCCACCGGCATCCCCTGGGACTTCGCGCCCTGCCTGTGCGTGAGCCGCGACGAGCGCTGGGGCCGCTCCTACGAGTCCTTCGGCGAGGACCCGGCGCTGGTCCAGTCGATGGAGACGGTCGTCCAGGGCCTCCAGGGCCGCGCGAACGGCAAGGACCTCGGCCGCGACGACAAGGTCCTCGCCACCGCCAAGCACTTCGTCGGCGACGGCGGCACCGAGTACGGCTCCTCGACCACGGGCACCTACAAGATCGACCAGGGCGTCACCAAGGTCACCCCGCAGCAGCTGGAGGCCATCCACCTGGCGCCGTTCCGGACCGCCGTCGACCGGGGCATCGGCACGGTCATGCCGTCGTACTCCTCCCTGGACGTGCTCGGCGACGGGCGGGGCCCGGTGAAGATGCACGCCAGGGCCGACATGATCAACGGCGTCCTCAAGGACCGCCTGGGCTTCGACGGCTTCGTCATCAGCGACTGGAACGCCATCGACCAGCTCCCCGGCGACTACGCGTCCCACGTCCGCACGGCGGTCGGCGCGGGTGTCGACATGATGATGGTTCCGTACACCTACAAGGACTTCGGCTCGACGCTGGTCGACGAGGTGAAGGCCGGCCGGGTGGGCGAGAAGCGGATCGACGACGCGGTCTCCCGGATTCTCACCCAGAAGTTCAGGCTCGGCCTGTTCGAGCACCCCTACGCGGACACCGGCGGCGCCGCCGCGATCGGCTCCCCGGCCCACCGCGCCGTGGCCCGCCGGGCCGCCGCCGAGTCGCAGGTGCTGCTGAAGAACGACGGCGGGCTGCTGCCGCTGAAGAAGAGCGCGAAGGTGTACGTCGCCGGATCGAACGCCGACGACATCGGCAACCAGACCGGCGGCTGGACCGTCACCTGGCAGGGCTCCTCCGGGAACAACACTCCCGGTACGACCATCCTCCAGGGCATGCGCGAGGCGGGCGGGAACGTCACCTGGTCCAAGGACGCCTCCGCGCCGACCGGGGGTTACGACGCCGGTGTGGTCGTCGTCGGCGAGACCCCCTACGCCGAGGGCGTCGGCGATGTCGGCAACGGCCACGACCTGCAGCTGTCCGCCGCCGACAAGGCGGCCGTGGACAAGGTGTGCGCGGCCATGAAGTGCGTCGTGCTGATCGTCTCCGGGCGCCCGCAGCTGATCGGCGACCGGCTCGACGGGATCGACTCGCTCGTGGCCTCTTGGCTGCCCGGCACCGAGGGCGAGGGCGTCGCGGACGTCCTCTACGGCAGGCGGCCCTTCACCGGACAGCTGCCGGTCACCTGGCCGAGGTCCGAGTCGCAGCTGCCGATCAACGTGGGGGACCCGTCGTACGATCCCCAGTTCCCCTACGGCTGGGGCCTGACCACCCGCACGCCGGTCCCGCGGGGCGGCACGGCGACCCTGCGCGCGCTCGCCCTGGCGGCGACGGCGGCCGAGAAGGCCGGCGCCGACCGGACCGGGCGGGAGCTGGTCGCCAGGGCACGGCTGATCGTCCAGCACGAGGTGGGGCAGCGGATCACCCAGGCGGTGGCGGGGCCCTTCGCCGACGCGGACCACCTCCTGCTGACCGGCCACTACGGAAAGGCGGTGCAGAAGCTGACGGAGGCGTACCGGGCTGCTTGAGCCCACCCCTCCGGCCCGCACACATCACCGGATCCGGGAGGCTTCGGGTAGCTTCGAAGGATGAAGGCCGTCCTGCGGACCCGAAGCCTCCCGGCACTGCTGCTGGCCCTCCTGACGCTCGTGCTCGTGACCGCGCCGGCCCCCGGCGCGGCGGCGGCCACCAGCGTCTCCACCATTGCCGACGCCCTCCGCAAGAGCCCGGTCTACGTCGATCCGGCGGCCTCCGCCCAGCTGCCCGCCGCCGACGCCGACGCGCTCGCCAAGAAGATCAAGGGTGCGAACAAACCCCTGTTCATCGCGGTCCTGCCGGCCGGCTACCCCACACAGAACCTCTTCTCCGACCTGCGCACGGCCACCGGCATCACCGGCCTGTACGCCATCCGTCTCGGCGACCGCTTCGACGCCCGCGCCGACTCCTCGGTGCTCCCGCGCAGCGCGGTGCGCAACCTCGTCGGCAGCGTCCAGGGCCAGGACACCAGGACCCAGCTCGACGACTTCACCGACCGCGCCCTGGTCAACATGGGTGGCCACGCCCCCGCGTCCTGGGGCTCCTCCGGCTCGGGCGGCGGAATGTCGAGCACGGCACTGATCACCGTCGGCGCCGTCCTGGTGGCCGGCGGCGCGGGCGCGTACGCCCTGGTCCGCCGCAACCGCCGACGCCACGCCGAGGAGCAGCGGGCCGCCCTGGACCGCCTGCGGGTGGTCGTCGACGAGGACATCACCGCCTTCGGCGAGGAGCTCGACCGGCTGGACTTCCACCCGGCCGAGGCGGGCGCCGACGACGCCATGCGCGCGGACTACGAACGGGCCCTGGACGCCTACGAGAAGGCCAAGCAGTACATGGCAGAGGCCCGCAGACCGGAGGACGTCCGCGCGGTCACCCAGGCCCTGGAGGACGGCCGTTTCTCCCTCACCCAGCTGGCCGCACGCCGTGAGCGCCGCCCCCTCCCGGAACGCCGGCCGCCCTGCTTCTTCGACCCCCGCCACGGCCCCTCCGTCACCGACGCCACCTGGACCCCGCCCGGCGGCGCCCCGCGTGAGGTCCCGGTCTGCGCGGCGGACGCCACCCGCCTGGCCGACGGCCGCGACCCGGTGATCCGGGAGGTCGACACCGACTACGGCCGCCGCCCCTACTGGGACGCGGGCCCGGCCTACGGCCCCTGGGCGGGCGGCTACTTCGGCGGCGGCATCCTGCCCGGTCTGCTCGTCGGAACCCTGCTGGGCAGCATGATGGCCACGCCGTCGTACGCGTCCGACTACGGCACCGGATACGGCGACTTCGGCGGTGCGGACTTCGGCAGCGGCGGCTACGAGGGCGGCGACATGTCCGGCGCGGATTTCGACCCTGGCGATTTCGGAGGAGGCTTCGGCGACGGAGGGGGCTTCGGCGACGGAGGCGGGGGTGGGGACTTCGGGGGAGGCTTCTGACACCTTCCTGGTACCCGCTGCCGGTTCAACGGCCGTACGGGCGGGCGTAGCGCTCGCCGGCGGCATGCCACCAGGCGGGTGGGGAGGGGCCGACGACGGAGGCCGGCTGGTCGGGATGGAGCCCGAGTCGGCGCAGCGCCCAGGCTTCGACGTTCAGCCCGAGCGTGCCGTGCCAGTGGCCGTCGGCACCGATCCGGCACATCAGGTCGATGCGAAGCTCCTCCTGCGTGAACGGCATCCAGTCGATGCCGCGTTCCCGCAGTCAGGCGAAGAGGACGGCGGCCGGGTGAGGGCGGCCGGGCAGGTTCTCGTACGAGGTGAGGCGGACCCAGTCCGTCTGTTCGTGCTGCTTCGAGGGCGGCGTCATGGCAGGCATCCTCGCAGGAACGCCGAGCGCCCGCCCTCCCTTTGCCGCGGGGGAGTGGAGGGCGGGTGCGCTCGGATGCGGCGGGCCGAAGTCCGGCCGGACCGGCCAGGGCTCAGGCGTTCCTGATGGCCGAGATGTCGAAGTTCAGCTTGATCTTGTCCGAGACGAGGACACCGCCGGTCTCCAGCGCCGCGTTCCAGGTCAGGCCCCACTCGGAACGCAGGATCTCGGTCTTGCCCTCGAAACCGACGCGCTCGTTGCCGAACGGGTCCTTGGCGGCGCCGTTGAACTCCAGGTCGATGGTGAGCGGCTTGGTCACGCCGAGGATGGAGAGGTCGCCGGTGATGCGGTAGTCGTCGCCGCCCAGGGCCTCGGCCTTGGTGGAGCGGAAGGTCATCGTCGGGAACTCGTCGGTCTTGAAGAAGTCCGAGGACTTCAGGTGACCGTCACGGTCGGCGTTGCCGGTGCCGATGCTCTCCATCCGGACGTCGAGGGTGGCGGTCGAGCGGCTGGGGTCCTGGCCGTCCAGGTGCAGGGTGCCGGTGAAGTCCTGGAAGCTGCCCTTGACGTTGGTGACCATCGCGTGGCGGGCCACGAAGCCGATCGTGGTGTGCGCCGGGTCGATGGTGTAGTCGCCGGTCAGCGCGGCCAGGTCGGGGTTGACGGCGGTCGGCGCCGGGGTGGCGGCGGGGGTGCTTTCCTTGCGGCCGAAGATGCCCATGACGTGCTCCTTGGGGACGGGTGCGGCTTCGGTGCCGAAGCCGCGACGGTACTCGGTTGAACGTTCAACGAACTTAACGACTCCGACGGTAGACCCATTCCGTTCAGTTTTCAACATCATCCGGAACGTATTGCCATCGTCGCACTCGGTGTCGGTGTACGCCCTCTTTCGGACGCGCGTAGAACTCGGGCACCATCTGCTTGCACCACCTGCACAGCCGACCCACAGAAGCACGGCCATTCGCAGGAAGGGTCCCCATGAAGGCCAGCAAGGTCATGAAGGTCCGCTCCGCCCTGACCGCCCTCGCCCTCGTCGTCGCCCCGGGCGTCGCCGTCGTCGGCACCGCCACCGACGCCTTCGCCGTCACCAAGATCAGCCATGCGACCGCCACCCAGATGTTCCGCAACGTCGGCATCACCTGGTCGTCCTCGGGCAACTGCTCCGACCGCAACAACCCCACCTGTACGTCGTTCGAGCAGCTCAACCTCGCCACCGCGCAGGGCGCCCAGACCCTGAAGCGGGCCGGCGGCTGCGCCCTCAACATCACCGGCGGCACCGAGACCGGCCACGCCTCCGGCACCTACTCCCACTGGAACGGCTACAAGCTCGACTACGGCAAGAACACCTGCGTCACCTCGTACATCAAGAACAACTTCACCTACATCGGCCTGCGCGGCGACGGCGCCCCCCAGTACCAGTCCGGCTCCGGCAACATCTATGCCGACGAGGGCAACCACTGGGACGTCCTGTACTACAACTGCGGCGGCTGCTGAGCCGGGGGCGGTGACCAGCGACATGGGTGCGACCGGACCGACACGGCGCGTGCTCCTGCTGGCCGCCGCCCTCTTCGCAGGCCTGGCCTCCCGGGCCCACGCGGCTCCCACGGCCGACCACTGCGACACCCTGCGCGGCCGCTGGCTCGACATCGCCCTCGGCACCGGATACGACCCGGCCGCCGAGCCGTACGCCTCCCGGCTCGCCCAACTCGGTTCGATGGCGCGGGACTTCCGGGCCGCGATGGCACCCGCCACCGGCTCCCTCTGGCCGGGCCTGCCCTTCGACCCGCCCTCCGGTATCACCTTCAGCTACGGCCGCCTGTGGACCATGGCCCAGGCGTACGTCCAGCCCGGCACCGGCTCCACCGGCGACGACGGCCTCCTCGCCGACGTGCTCAGGGGCCTCGACCACCTCTCCGCCGGCGTCTACAACCCGGCCACCACCCGCTACGGCAACTGGTGGGAGTGGCAGATCGGCAGCCCCCGGCTCCTGATGGACATCACGGCCGCCCTGTACGACCACCTCGGCGCGGCCCGCGTCGCGGGTGCCTGTGCGGCCGTCGACCACTTCATCCCGGACGCGATGCTCACCGACTACTCCGGCACCTCCACCGGCGCCAATCGCGTCGACCTGTGCCGCTCCGTCGCCCTGCGCGGCATCCTCGGCCGGGCGGGCGACCGCGTCGCGCTCGCCCGGGACGCCCTCTCGCCGGTCTTCCCGTACGTCACCCACGGCGACGGCCTCCATGCCGACGGCTCCTTCGTCCAGCACACCTGGGTCGCCTACTCCGGCACCTACGGCCAGGTCCTGCTCGACGGCCTCGGGCGGCTGTTCGCCCTGCTCGCCGGGTCACCGTGGGAGATCACCGACCCCGCCCGGCAGAACGCCCTGGACAGCGTCGAGCACGCCTACGCGCCGCTGATCCACGACGGGTTGGTGATGGACTGCGTCAACGGCCGTGCCATCAGCCGCGGTTACCTGCTCGGCGACGACCTGCACCTCATGCGCAGCGACCACTACCACGGTCAGGCCCTGATCGCGGCCGTCGCCCTGCTGGCGGGCGGCGCGAGCGAAGAGGAGCGGCGGCGCTGGTACGGCCGGATCAAGGGCTGGATCGAACGGGACACCGTGACGCCGATCCTGACGGCCGGTCAGTTCGGGGTCGCCGACCTCGCCCGGCTGCACACGGTCGCCGGCTCGTCCGTACCCGCGAGCCCCGAGCCCGTCGGCCACCGCCTCTTCCCGGCCATGGACCGGGCCGTCCACCGCCGCCCCCGCTTCACCGCCGCACTCTCCATGGCCGGCGACCGCATCGCGCACTACGAGTGCGGCAACGGCGAGAACCCGCGCGGCTGGCACACCGGCTCGGGCATGCTCTCGTGGTGGCCGGCGGGCTCCGGCGACCAGTACACGGACTGGTACTGGCCGACCGTGGACTGGTACCGCCTGCCCGGCACCACGGTCTCCACCAGGCGCCTGGCCGACCGGGCCGGCGGCGAGTGGGGCGCCCCCAAGCCGGACGTCCGCTGGGTCGGCGGCGCGAGCGACGGGGAGTACGCGGCCGTGGGCCAGCATCTGAAGGGTCTGGAGTCGACGCTCGAAGCCCGCAAGTCCTGGTTCTTCCTCGCCGACGCGGTCGTCTGCCTCGGCGCCGGGATCACCTGCGCCGACGGCGTCCCGGTCGAGACGGTCGTGGACAACCGCAACCTCGGTGAGAGGGGCGCCCGGACTCTCGCGCGCGGACCCGGCTGGGCGCATCTGGAGGGCCACGGCGGCTGGATCCTGCCCTGCGGCGGCGAGCTGCGCACCCTGCGCGAGGACCGCACCGGCGCCTGGTCCGACATCAACACCACCAGTACGGCCGAACGGCGCACCCGCCGCTGGCAGACCCTCTGGCTCGACCACGGCACCGACCCGGCCGACGCCGACTACGTCTACGTCCTGCTGCCCGGCGCCTCCCGCGGCGAGGTCGCGGCCCGGGCCGCCGACCGGCACTGGCTGCGCGTCCTCGCCAACGACGCCCGCCGCCAGGCGGTCGCCGTACCCGGTCCGGGTCTGACCGCCGCCACCTTCTGGGAAGCCGGTACGGTGGGGGGCCTGACCGCCTCGGCGGGCGCGAGCGTGCTGGTCCGGCGCCGGGGCCGCACGGCTACCCTGTGCGTGAGCGAGCCGCCCCGCACGGGCGAGCCGCTGGAGATCGTCTGGGACCGTCCCGTGCGCTCGGTCGTCCGGGCCGACGACACCGTCGAGGTCCTTTCGGCGGACCGCCGTCTGAGGCTCCGTGTCACTCCAGGGATGGCATGTGCCACCCACGAATGTCAGGTGGCTCTCCGGTGACGTCTTTGTGGCCTCCCCACAACGCCGACGCCCCCTGAGCAGTCGGAACGGCTGCATGCCGCTCCGGTTCTGTTCGGTGGTACCAGGAAAACGGCCTGGAGACTGTACGGAGTCGACGGCTCGCTTTCCTTGGTGTCCTTCGTAAGGTCGCTACATGACCGTTTTGGAAGAGACGACGGGTGAGCCGACGGGCGAGCCGACGGACGCGCGCGGGCGGGTCGCCGAGCTGCACGAGATCCGTGCGCAGGCCGTGGCGGGCCCCAGCGAGAAGGCGACCGAGGCGCAGCACGCCAAGGGCAAGCTGACGGCGCGGGAGCGCATCGAGCTGCTCCTGGACCCGGGATCCTTCCAGGAGGTCGAGCAGCTGCGCCGGCACCGGGCGACCGGTTTCGGCCTGGAGGCGAAGAAGCCGTACACCGACGGTGTCATCACCGGCTGGGGCACGGTCGAGGGCCGCACGGTCTTCGTCTACGCCCACGACTTCCGGATCTTCGGCGGCGCGCTGGGCGAGGCCCACGCCACCAAGATCCACAAGATCATGGACATGGCCATCGCGGCCGGTGCGCCCCTGGTCTCCCTGAACGACGGCGCGGGCGCCCGGATCCAGGAGGGCGTCAGCGCCCTCGCCGGCTACGGCGGCATCTTCCAGCGGAACACGAAGGCCTCGGGTGTCATCCCGCAGATCTCCGTGATGCTCGGCCCGTGCGCGGGCGGCGCGGCCTACAGCCCCGCCCTGACGGACTTCGTCTTCATGGTCCGCGAGACCTCGCAGATGTTCATCACCGGCCCGGACGTGGTCAAGGCGGTCACCGGCGAGGAGATCACCCAGAACGGGCTCGGCGGCGCCGACGTCCACGCGGAGACCTCCGGTGTCTGCCACTTCGCGTACGACGACGAGGAGACCTGCATCGCCGAGGTGCGCTACCTCCTCTCGCTGCTCCCGCAGAACAACCGCGAGAACCCCCCGCGGGTGGACGCGTCCGACCCGGTGGACCGCCGCAGCGACGTCCTCCTCGACCTCGTGCCGGCCGACGGCAACCGGCCGTACGACATGGCCAAGGTCATCGAGGAGATCGTCGACGACGGCGAGTACCTCGAGGTCCACGAGCGCTGGGCCCGCAACATCATCTGCGCGCTGGCCCGGCTGGACGGTCAGGTCGTCGGCATCATCGCCAACCAGCCCCAGGTCCTGGCCGGTGTGCTGGACATCGAGGCGAGCGAAAAAGCTGCGCGCTTTGTCCAGATGTGTGACGCTTTCAATGTCCCGATCATCACCTTCCTGGACGTGCCGGGGTTCCTCCCCGGTGTCGACCAGGAGCACGGCGGAATCATCCGTCACGGCGCCAAGCTCCTCTACGCCTACTGCAACGCGACCGTGCCGAGGATCTCGCTGATCCTGCGCAAGGCGTACGGAGGTGCCTACATCGTCATGGACTCCCAGTCGATCGGCGCCGACCTCACCTACGCGTGGCCGACGAACGAGATCGCCGTGATGGGCGCGGAGGGCGCGGCCAACGTCATCTTCCGCCGCCAGATCGCCGAGGCCGAGGACCCCGAGGCGATGCGGCAGAAGATGGTCAAGGAGTACAAGGCCGAGCTGATGCACCCGTACTACGCGGCCGAGCGCGGCCTGGTGGACGACGTCATCGACCCCGCCGAGACCCGCGAGGTCCTGGTCAAGTCCCTGGCGATGCTGCAGTCCAAGCACGCCGACCTGCCCTCCCGTAAGCACGGCAACCCCCCGCAGTAACCGAGCGGACCCGCCGCGGCAATCCCGCGGACCTCTCTCTCACGGAGACTGACATCCATGAACACTGACATCCGCGTCGAGAAGGGCCACGCCGAGCCCGAGGAAGTCGCCGCCATCACGGCCGTCCTCCTGGCCCGCGCGGCCGCCCAGCCGGCCGCCCCGGCCCACCGAGGCCGCCCGAAGGCAGGCTGGCGCCGCCTGGAGCGCGAGCCCGGCTTCCGCGCCCCGCACAGCTGGCACTAGGCGCGCCGCTCACCAGGGTTTTCGAAGGGGCCCCTCCACCATGGAGGGGCCCCTTCCTGCTGTGTACGGGGCGCGGCGCAGGGGGCGCGGCCGAAATCGGCCGGCGGCTCCGCCGCGGGGCGCGTCCGGCCACGACGTGTGCCGCGGACGGCGACGCGCGCATGACGAAGCCCCTGTCTCTCTCACGGAGAAGGACAGGGGCTTCAGGGCGTCCGGAGCGGCAGCGCTAGCGCAGGCGGGCCATCAGGGCGTGCTCCACGAGCGTGATCAGCGCCGACTTGGCGTCCGCGCGGTGGCGGGCGTCCGTCGTGATGATCGGGGTGTCGGGGCCGATCTGCAGGGCCTCGCGCACCTCGTCGGGGTTGTACGGCTGCTGGCCGTCGAAGCCGTTGAGGGCGATGACGAAGGGGAGCCCGCTGTTCTCGAAGTAGTCGACCGCGGGGAAGCAGTCGGCGAGGCGCCGGGTGTCGACCAGGACGATCGCGCCGATCGCACCGCGGACCAGGTCGTCCCACATGAACCAGAAGCGGTCCTGGCCCGGCGTACCGAAGAGGTACAGGATCAGGTCCTGGTCCAGGGTGATACGGCCGAAGTCCATCGCCACCGTGGTGGTGGTCTTGTCTCCGGTGTGGGTGAGGTCGTCGATACCGGCCGACGCGGACGTCATGACGGCCTCTGTGCGCAGCGGGTTGATCTCCGAGACGGCGCCGACGAACGTGGTCTTGCCCACGCCGAAGCCGCCCGCCACCACGATCTTCGCGGAGGTGGTGGAGCGGGAAGGACCGCCGCTAGAGCTTGCGAAGTCCACTGAGCACCCTTTCGAGCAGTGTCACGTCTGGCTGGCCACCGGCGTTCTCGTCGCCGCCGGGCTGATGGATGGCGACCAGGCCCGCCTCCGCCAAGTCGGCGACGAGAATCCTGGCCACGCCGAGGGGGATCGTGAGCAGGGCCGAGACCTCGGCCACCGACTTGATCTCCCGGCACAGGTTGCAGATCCGCTGATGCTCGGGCAGCTGGCCCTGCATCTGGTGCGGAGCGGCGGTGGTGTGCACCAGTGCCTCGATGGCGAGCTGGTAGCGCGGGCGGGTCCGGCCGCCGGTCATGGCGTATGGACGCACCAGGGGGTTGTTCGATGCGGTCGCGGGCGCCGGCTCGGGGCGGCGCTGCGGCTGCACCGGCTGGATGCGCGGGGCCGACGGCTGGTCGTACGGCGACGGGCCGGGGCCCTGCGGCGCGTACGGCTGCCGGTGGCTGGGGGCGGAGGGGAAGTTGTACCGGTTCGCCGATCCGTCGCCCTGGCCCTGGGCAGGGCCGTACGACCAGTTGCCCGAATGCGAACCGCCTGGGGGTGTTGCCACTTTCTCCTCCTCCGACCGTGCCGGGCACCCATCCGTGTGGAGCCGCGTCCCGAAACCTTACGGCCCCGGGACGCGTATACGCACCGTTCGTCTGTTAGTTGAGAAGGCTTCCCTGGAGTTCTGCACGCAGATCCGGGGTGAGGACCGTGCCCGCGCGGTCCACAAGAAGGGCCATCTCGTACCCGATGAGGCCGATGTCCGCCTCCGGGTGGGCCAGCACCGCCAGCGACGAACCGTCAGATACGGACATGATGAACAGGAATCCCCGCTCCATCTCCACAACCGTCTGGTTCACTGCGCCCCCTTCGAAGATCCGGGAGGCGCCTGCCGTCAGCGACGTCAGACCGGATGCGACGGCCGCGAGCTGGTCGGCGCGGTCGCGGGGGAAGCCTTCGGACATCGCCAGAAGGAGTCCGTCGGCGGAGACCACCACCGTGTGGGACACCCCCGGGGTGTTGTCCACGAAGTTGGTGATCAACCAGTTCAGGTTCTGTGCCGCCTGGCTCATCGGGCTCACACTAACGCTCCTGGTTGTAGGTGCTGTCAGGACCGAAGCCCTGGCCGTTCGTTTCACTGCCTGCGCTGCGTCCGCGCTGGACGCCTCGACGCAGGTTGCTCAGCCTGCCCCGGACGTCCTCCGGGGCGCGGGAGACCTGTGGGCCTCCCTGAGGGGTGCTCTCGGCGGTGCCCTCGACCAGGTTGGCCTTGGGTACCCGCCGCGGCAGGCCGGAAGCGGTCACTCCGCCTGCCTTGGGCTTCCGGAGCTGCGAGGCCTGCTGCCAGCGCTCGTCGTTGGCCGAACGCCAGCCGCTGTCGCCGTTGAACCCGGAGTTGCCCGCTGCGGGAGCCGGCGCTTCCTGCTGCACGCGCGCCGTGCCGTTCGAGGCACTCGAACCGCTGGAGCCGTTCCCCGTCGATCCACGGCGGGGCAGCCCGGCGTCGGTCAGCCCGTGGGCGGCGGGAGAGGCCGTTCCCGGACGGTCGAAGCCTACGCGGTTCCGCTCACTCCCGTCAGCGGCCTGCGGGGATTCCGTTTCCGGAGCGTAATGAGCCGGGTAGCCGTTCTGGTAGCCGTCCTGCTGCGGCCAGTCGTCCTGGTAGGACTGGCTCTCGTAGGAGCCGAATCCGCCGGACGCGGAGCCGTGCGCGGGCGCGGGCTCCTCCTGGGCCGGTTCCGCATACGCGGGCTCGGGGTAGCCGCCGCCGTTCGGGGCGAACCCGTCGCCCTGCGACAGGTCGCCGTTCGGCGCGTAGTACTGCTCGTCGTACGACTTCTCGTACGGCTCCTCGTACGAGGTGTGCTGCTGCTCCTCGTACGTCTGCTCCTGGTACGTCTGCTGCTGGTACCCGGGCTGCTCGGTGTAGCCCGTGCCGCTGCCGTCGTAGGCCTGGCGTCCGTCGAACTCGTCCCGGAACGCGGCCTGCTCGTCGGTCTCCTGCTGCGGCTGGCCGTGGCTCTGGGCCTCCAGGGCCGCACGGCGCCCCTCGCGCATCAGGGAGCGGCCCACGGGGTCCAGCCCGCGGATGTCGTCGGGGACGTCCGAGTACCGGCTGTCGTCGAAGCCCAGCTCGGCGGCGGTGCGCATGGGCGCCACCTGGCCGAAGCTCTCACCCTGGAACTGCTGATCCGGGATGATCTGGGAGACCGTGAACTCCTCGCGGTCCAGCGGCGTCTCGGCGCCACCACCGTGCGTGATCGCGTCCGGCAGCATGACCAGGGAGGTCGTGCCCGCCTGCTCGCCCGAGGGGCGCAGCTGGACGCGGATGCCGTGCCGGTCGGACAGCCGGCCGACCACGAACAGGCCCATGCGCTGGGAGATCGCGGCGTCCACGGTCGGCGGGTTGGCCAGCTTGTGGTTGATGTCCGCGAAGTCCTCGGCCGTCAGGCCGATGCCCTTGTCATGGATCTCGATCATGACGCGGCCGTCGGGCAGACGGGTCGCGGTGACCCGGACCTTGGTCTGCGGGGAGGAGAACGTGGTGGCGTTCTCCAGCAGCTCGGCCAGCAGGTGCACGAGGTCGGTGACCGCGCGGCCGTGGATCTCGGCCTCCGGGACGCCGGACAGCTCGATGCGCTCGTACTGCTCCACCTCGGAGGAGGCGGCGCGCAGGACGTCGACCAGCGGGACCGGCTGGTCCCAGCGGCGGCCGGGTTCCTCGCCGGCGAGGACCAGGAGGTTCTCGCCGTTGCGGCGCATACGGGTCGCGAGGTGGTCCAGGCGGAAGAGGTTCTCCAGCTGGTCCGGGTCGGCCTCGTTGTTCTCCAGGTCGGTGATCAGGGTCAGCTGGCCCTCGATCAGCGACTGGTTGCGGCGCGAGAGGTTCGTGAAGATCGCGTTGATGTTGCCCCGCAGCAGGGCCTGTTCGGCGGCGAGCCGGACGGCCTCGCGGTGGACCTGGTCGAAGGCGCGGGCGACCTCGCCGATCTCGTCCGTGGAGTTGATCGGGATCGGTGCGACGCGGGTGTCGACGCGGCCCGGGTCGGTGCGGGAGAGCTGGTCGACCAGCATCGGCAGACGCTGCTCGGCGATGCCGAAGGCGGCGTTGCGCAGCTGGCGCATCGAGCGGCTCATCTGGCGGGCCACGGCACCGGCCAGGATGAAGGCGAACAGCAGGGCGACCACGACGACGGCACCGGTGATGATCGCGGAGGTCTTGGCGTCGTCGGCGATGCCCGAGGCCTCGTTCACCGCCTTGTCGGCGAGGTCCGACTCGATCTGGCGGTAGGCCTTGTACTTGAGCGTGTTGACCGCGAACCAGTTCTGGGCGGTGATGCCCTTGGTGGCGAGCGCCTGACGCGTGAGCGGGCTGGTGTCCTTGAGCGTCACCAGCGCCCCGACCAGTGTCTCGGGCTTGGCCGGCGGCGCGATGTACTTCGGGTTCTGCTGCTTCTGCTCCGCGACCAGCGCGGCGCCGTCCGTCTTCATCTTCTGCTGCGCGTCGGTCAGCTTCTGCGCGTCCTCGTCGGTGCCACCGCCGAGGTACTCCTCCAGGGCGATGCGCTCCAGGTAGGCGTACGAGGACAGGGAGACGCGCTGCGTCGCCAGGTTGGGGTCGTCCGGACCCGGCTTGACCAGCAGGTGCGTGCCGATCGACCGCTCCAGCGACAGTGCCGCCTTGGTGAGCGAGATGGCGTAGACGGTACGGCCGTAGGAGGTGATGTTGCCGGTGCCCAGACCGAGTTCGTTGGCGAACTCCATCAGGGGGTGGCTGACCTCGACGTAGCCCTCCTCGGTCTGCACACCGTGCACCTTGGAGGTGTAGGCGACCTGGCGCAGCGTCTGCAGCTTGGGCTCCGCCTTGCGGAACAGCTGCAGACGGCGCTTCAGACCGGACTTGTCCGGCATGCTCTGCGCGGCCTGGTCGAAGCCGTCGGCGGCCTGGTCCGTGGCCTTGCGGGCGGCGGTGACCGTTTCCTTGTCGTCGCCCAGCAGGATCGGCGCGGCCGTGACGTCACGCTCGTTCTCGAGGGCGTCGGCGTAGGTGAGGGCGGCGCGCACCAGGCGGGCGGTGTTCTCCGCGTCCCGGGCCTCCTGCCAGGTGTCGATGGAGCTCTTCACCTGGAAGCCGCCCATGACGAGACCCACCGCCACGGGTATGAGCAGAATCGCGTTCAGCCGGGTCGGCACCCGCCAGTTGCGCGGGGAGAAACGGCCGCCGCTCTTCGCGGGTGCGGCCGCCGGCTCCGGACCGGACACAGGGGTGGGCGCCGCAGCGCGCGGCGGCGGGGTGAAGTTGCCCCGCGCCGACGGCTCGGGACCGTTCTTGCTTCGCCTCACTCGACCAACAACCTCTCGGCGGTCGGCACCTTCGTCGTGCCGCAGTCTCTCAGAGCCCGGTTCGCCACAGACCACTACTGGGTACGTCTTTGACTATTGGGCAGTTCAGGCATTCCAGCACGTCATCCGGTGCTCTTCCAAACAGTGGAAACCCGCGAGGAGCCCTCGTGGGTGCCCTAGATAAAACGGTCATAAAGAGCGAGCCCCGCCAAAAGGCGGGGCGTTTGTGAGCGCAGCGGCACCGCTCGACCGCGTCGCGTGGTGAAGCCCGGCGATTCCTCTGCCGAACTGTTATGAACACCGGAGCCGACCGTGTCAAAGGCCACAGCCGGCTCCGAGCGGTGTACGGCAACTGCCGTACGGCATGTCGAACTTGGGTGCTACCTCAGACGAGCCATGAGGGCGTGCTCCACCAGCGTGATCAGCGCCGACTTGGCGTCCGCGCGGTGGCGGGCGTCCGTCGTGATGATCGGGGCGTCGGGGCCTATCTGCAGGGCCTCGCGCACCTCTTCGGGCGCGTACGGCTGCTGGCCGTCGAAGCCGTTGAGGGCGATGACGAACGGCAGACCGCTGTTCTCGAAGTAGTCCACGGCCGGGAAGCAGTCGGCGAGGCGCCGGGTGTCCACGAGCACCACCGCGCCGATCGCACCGCGGACCAGGTCGTCCCACATGAACCAGAAGCGGTCCTGGCCCGGCGTACCGAAGAGGTACAGGATCAGGTCCTGGTCCAGGGTGATGCGGCCGAAGTCCATCGCCACGGTCGTCGTGGTCTTGTCCCCGGTGTGGGTGAGGTCGTCGATGCCCGCCGACGCGGACGTCATGACGGCCTCCGTGCGCAGCGGGTTGATCTCCGAGACGGCGCCCACGAACGTGGTCTTGCCCACGCCGAAGCCGCCCGCCACCACGATCTTCGCGGAGGTGGTGGCCCGGCCCGCGTCAGAGCTTGCGAAGTCCACTGAGCACCCTTTCGAGCAGCGTCACGTCCGGAGCGCCGCCGTTGTTCTCGTCGCCACCCGGCTGGTGGATGGCGACCAGGCCGGCCTCGGCGAGGTCGGCGACCAGGATCCGGGCCACACCGAGCGGCATGGCCAGCAGCGCGGAGACCTCCGCGACCGACTTGACCTCCCGGCACAGGTGGCAGATGCGCTGGTGCTCCGGGAGCAGCCCCATGAGCGCTGCCGGGTCGGCCGTGGTGCTGATCAGTGCCTCGATGGCCAGCTGGTACCGCGGCCGGGTCCGGCCGCCGGTCATCGCGTACGGCCTCACCAGCGGCTGGTCGCCCTCGTCCCCGTACGGCTCGGCGTACGGATCATGATGGGCGGTGGGCGGGGTCATGAATCCTCCGGGCGGGACAGCAAGTCGGTCAGTCGTGCCGTCTGACGGGGCCGGTGGGGGGATTGTGGCGGCCGGACGGTGTTTTCGTGTGATGGGTGGTGCCGGAGCGGATCAGTGGAGCAGACTGCCCTGGAGTTCGGCGCGCAGATCCGGGGTGAGTACCGCACCCGCGCGGTCGACGAGCAGTGCCATCTCGTAGCCGACGAGACCGATGTCGCACTCGGGGTGGGCCAGGACCGCGAGGGACGACCCGTCCGAGATGGACATCAGGAAGAGGAAGCCGCGCTCCATCTCGACGACCGTCTGCGCCACGTCGCCACCCTCGAAGATCCGGGAGGCCCCGGCCGTGAGGGAGGTCAACCCGGACGCGACGGCCGCCAGCTGGTCGGCGCGGTCACGCGGGAAGCCTTCGGACATCGCCAGCAGAAGGCCGTCGGCGGAGACCACCACCGTGTGCGACACCCCGGGGGTGTTGTCCACGAAGTTGGTGATCAACCAGTTCAGGTTCTGTGCCGCCTGGCTCATCGGACTCAACTAACGCTCCTGCTGGTGAGTGGGGCTCGGGAAGCTGCCGGTCTGGCCGGTACCGGCCTGGCGACCCTGCGCGATGCCCCGACGGAGATTGGTCAGCCGGCCGCGTACGTCGTCAGGCGCACGCGAGACCTGCGGACCCGCTTGGTGCTGTTGCTGCTGAGCCGTGCCCGGGACGAGGTTCGCCCGGGGCACCCGGCGCGGCAGGCCGGAGGTGGTGACGCCGCCCGCCGCGGGCTGCCGTACGCGCTCCGCCTGACGGACGAGTTCGTCGTTGGGCGAGGTGCGCCAGGAGCTGGTGGCGGGGGCCGGACGCTGGGGAGCGGGCGCCTGCTGGGGTGCCGGTGCCGGGGTGTTCTCCGGCTGCCGTTCCTGCTGGCTGTGGAACCAGTTGGTCTCCAGCGTGTCGTACAGCGGGGTACGGCCGTCACCCGGGCTGGTGGCCGGCGGCAGCGCCTCCGGCTCCTGCCGGACCGGACGCTGCTGCTGGGCCGGCGGGCGCGGGGCGGCGAAGTCGCCGCGGCCGCCCGGCTGCGGGCGCTCGAACGGACCGGTGTTCGCCGGGCCCTGGCCCGGCCGGCCGGGCAGCGCGTGCTGTCCGGTGGAGCTGCCGTTGAAGCCGGCGTCGTAGGCCTGCGGTGCGGCGAACTGACCCGTGCTCTGTGGGTCCTGCTGCCCGGCCCCCGAGCCGTAGACGTCGGAGCGGACGAACTGACCGCTGCCGCCCTGCTGGCCGAACTGGCCGGTCTGCTGCGGGGCACCGGGCCGCGCGAACTGGCCCGTGGAGCCGCCGACGCCGAGGTCGGGACGCGGGAACTCGCCCGTGGCGGACGGACCCTGGGCGTCGATGCGGGGCATCTCCGCGGTCGAGCCCGGCCCCTGCCGGTCGTCGACGCGCGGCATGCGCGCGGTGTGCGCCGGGTCCTGCTCGTCATGGCCCCGCGGGGCGTCCTGCGAGGCGCGGGAGAGCGGGGCCTGGGCGCCGGCGCTCCAGTCCGGGCGCGAGGGCTGGTTGCCGCCGCCGGGCAGTTCGGCCCGCGGACCGCCACGCGGCGGAACCGTGCCGCGACCGCCGAAGGCGTCCTGCTGTGGAGTGCCGGCACCCGTGGCCTGCAGGCCCTGCGTGCCACCCGGAGCCTGACCGCCGAAGCCGCCCGCACCCGCCGGGGCCGGCCGGCCCTGCTGCGGGGCACCGGGACCCTGCGGACCACGCGCTCCACCCGGCGCACCGGGACGGCCGCCCTGGCCGGCACCGGGCAGCGCGGCCCGGGGACCCTGGGCGGAGCCGACCTGGCCGCGCGGGCCGGGGCCGGCGCCGAGGCGTCCACCACCGGTCGGCGCACCGCCGAGGGCGCCGCCCGGGCCGCTGCCGCCGTTGTTGCGGCGGGCGGCCGCCGCGCCGGCCGCGGCCTGCGCGGCGGCCGGACCACCGGTCGGCACGGGCGCGCCGGGCTTGCCCGGAGCGGGCTTCTTGCCACCCTGGGCGACGTCGACGGGGAGCATGACCAGCGCGGTCGTACCACCGGAGTCGGACGGGCGGAGCTGGATGCGGATGCCGTGGCGCTGCGACAGACGACCGACCACGAACAGACCCATGCGGCGGGACACCGAGACGTCCACGGTGGGCGGCGAGGCGAGCCGCTCGTTGATCGCCGCGAGGTCCTCGGGGGAGAGGCCGATACCGGTGTCGTGGATCTCGATCAGCACGCGGCCGTCGGGCAGCGCGTGACCGGTGACCTTGACCTTGGTCTGCGGCGAGGAGAACGAGGTGGCGTTCTCGAGCAGCTCGGCGAGGAGGTGCACGAGGTCGTTGACGACGCGGCCGGCGACCTCGGTGGTCGGCACGGCGGCCAGCTCGATGCGCTCGTACTGCTCCACCTCGGACGCGGCGGCACGGAGCACGTCGACCAGCGGGACCGGACGGGTCCACCGGCGGCCGGGCTCCTCACCCGCGAGGACGAGGAGGTTCTCACCGTTACGGCGCATACGCGTCGCGAGGTGGTCGAGCTTGAAGAGGGAGGACAGCTGGTCCGGGTCGGCCTCGCGGGACTCCAGTTCGGAGATCAGCGACAGCTGGCGCTGGATCAGACCCTGGGAACGGCGCGAGAGGTTGGTGAACATCGCGTTGACGTTGCCCCGGAGGAGGGCCTGCTCGGCGGCGAGGCGGACCGCCTCGCGGTGCACGTCGTCGAAGGCCGCGGCCACCTGGCCGATCTCGTCCCGGGAGTGCACACCGACCGACTCCACGGACGTGTCGACGTCCTGCGGGTCGGACTCGGACAGCTGCTTGACCAGCTCGGGCAGACGGTCCTGGGCGACCTTGGTCGCGGTCTCCTGCAGGCGGCGCAGCGAGCGGATCATGGACCGGGCCACGACGAACGCGCCGACGAGCGAGATGCCGAGCACGATCAGGATCAGCACACCGGAGATGATCGCGTCGCGCTCGGAGGCGCTGCGCAGCTCGCGGGCCTTCTGCTCCATGTCCTCGAGCAGCGTGTGCTCGATCTTCTTCATCTGCTCGATCTTGCTCGAGCTGTCGTCCACCCAGTCGCGGTACGAGCGCGGCGGCAGGCCCTCGAGGCCGTCGCGGGACTCGAAGGTCCGCTTGGCGTACAGGTCGGCGGACTGGATCGTCGGGTTGTTCTCCTCGATCGGCTTGAGGAGTTCGTCCGGGTTCTGGGCGCTGTAGATCTTCCGGAAGATCGCGATCTCGGAGTTTTCGCTCTGGTACGCCGACGCGCCGTAGAGGCGGTCGTTGTCGGCGAGGTTGCCCTTGGTGGTGTTGCTGGAGGTCAGGGCCGCGGCGATGACGGCGCGCTGCACGGAGGCGTACTCCTTGGCGCTGGAGAAGGCCGCCAGGGCACGGGTGCGGGAGATCATCTCCGGGTTGCTGGACGCCTCCGCCATGGACTGGGAGAGGTCGATCAGCTGGGTGATCAGCCGGTGGTAGGCCTCGACCGTCTGCGTCGAGTTGTTCTTCGACTGGTAGGCGGACCGGCGGATCTTGGCCAGGTCGTCCAGCTGGTTGGCGAGGCTCACCAGGGTGTCGCGGACACCCTGGAGGTTGCCGTTCTTGCTGGCCTCGTCGATCTGCTCGGAGGCGTTGAGGAAGTTCTCGCGGGCCCGGTCGGTCTTCTCCTGCAGACCCTTGACCGTGAAGTCGTCCGTGCCGCCGTGTGCCAGGGGGCCGGCGGACTGGTCGCGCTCGTCCTGGAGCTGCTGCGCCAGCTCGGTGGCCTGCTTGGTCATCTCCGTCAGCAGCTTCATGTTGTCGAGCTGCTGGATGTCGGTGATGTTCTGGTCGATGCGCAGCGCGCCCAGCGAGGTCGCCGCGACCACCGGAAGCGCGAGCAGCGACACCAGGCGCGTGGAGATGCGCCAGTTGCGCAGGGCCATGCGCGATCCGGGGCCGGTGGGGGCCTTGGCGGGCTTCACCGGCGGAGTGGGGTTCGGGGTCTTCGCCTTGGAGCCCGTGAGGCCCGCCGGGCCCGTCGAGGCGGACGCGCCGGGGTGCCCGGGGCGCTCACCGCCGTCTCCGGACGTGGCCGGGTTCGGGTTCTGGGCGTGCTGGGGCGAGGAACCGCGGTCGGTCCCGCCGTGCGCCTCCGGCTCCGCCGAAGCGCTGCCATCCCTCTTGAAACGTCCCTGCACTAGCGTCGCAACCTCTGGACCAGGCACCCCTCCGCGCGAACGGAGGGACACGGTGTCGGCGTCTTGGAGAGCGCCCTGAATACGCCCCCCGGGTGGTCTTGAGTGACCGGCGCAGGTTCCCCCCTATCTCGCCGCCACTCGGCGCTGCGTTGCGCCCCCTGCGCGCCGGCTCGATCCCGCGGCGGTCCGTGGAATTCCAGCACAGTGCAGGATCTCCAACAAGGGCCGTGTCCCGAGCTGTGACCTCCGTGACGCCCCGTGGGTCCAGCGTCACCGAATGTGCGGGGCGATTCCCAACGAAACGGGCATAGCTCTGCGAGTCGCCGCCGAGCGCCAGGTGTCCCAGTCGGCATGATCAGGAGCGGAATGGTGGCTTCAGGGGGCCAATGTCCGTTTCGTTGGAGAGGGTTGTAGGCCGGAATTGACCGGTTTGCCCCTGGATTCGTGAGGAAACTCACACGCAGATCATGGGGAGTTCACGGCCGTGCCGGGGAATCACATGTTTAGCCTGACGCTTTACAGGACGACCGACTCTGCCAACCCCACTCCACACGAGGCCACAGGACGACGACGGTGAAGACGACGATGATGTTCGGCACGATAGCCAACCCGCGGCGCACGACCCTGGCGCACCTCGAGGACGCCGAGGAACTGCAGATGCCCGAGCTGCCGGAGCACTCCGCCGACCTTCCCGCCCAGACGGCCAACCCGAGGCGCACGGTCCTGATGGACGTCCCGGTCGGCGTGGTGGCAGAGGCCGGCGCGTAGCCGAGCGGGCACCGCACCCGTCGGGCGCGGCCCGGAGATCACGCTCCCGCGGCGATCTTCCCGGCCGCGCTCACTTTTTGTGCCCGCGGGGTCGCGCCCGGGTGATCGTGCCGGACGCCCCGGGAGGTGGGAATCCCGGAATCCAAATTCCCGTCACGGCGGTTTCCGGCGCGGAAAAGCCCCGGTCGCCACGCCGCACTGCCCGAACACCGGGCGGCCCGACCGGTTAACCTGGGGCGTCAGTACGCCGGTTCTCAGTGAGGGGCGCGGATCCCGTGCGCATCGCCAGGTTCTCCATCGACGGGAACGTCGCCTTCGGCGCGGTCGAGGGCGACAAGCAGGACGAACTCGTCCTCGACATCATCAAGGGCATCCCGTTCGCGGACTACGAGCTGTCCGGGACGAAGGTGCCGCTGAGCAAGGTCAGGCTGCTCCCTCCGGTCCTGCCCAACAAGGTCGTGGCGTTCGGGCGCAACTACGCCGACCACGCCAAGGAGCTGGGCAACGAGGTACCCGACGCCCCGTTCGCCTTCTTCAAGCCGTCCACCTCGGTGATCGGTCCCGGCGACGAGATCCAGTACCCGCCCTTCTCGCAGGAACTGCACCACGAGGCCGAGCTGGCCGTCGTCATCGGCCGCATGTGCCGCGAGGTCCCGCGCGAGCGCGTCAAGGACGTGATCTTCGGCTACACCTGCGCCAACGACGTCACCGCCCGCGACGTGCAGAAGCGCGAGAAGCAGTGGGCCCGGGCCAAGGGCTTCGACACCTCCTGCCCGCTGGGCCCCTGGGTGGAGACGGACCTGGACCTCGAACGCGCGAACGACCTGACCCTCCAGCTCACGGTCAACGGCGAACAGCGCCAGCTCGGCCGTACGAGCGAGATGATCCATCCCATCGAGGACCTGGTCGTCAACCTCTCCGAGGCCATGACCCTGCTCCCCGGCGACGTGATCCTCACCGGCACCCCCGCGGGGGTCGGCCCCCTGAACGTCGGCGACGAGGTCGCCGTCACCATCGAAGGCATCGGCACTCTCACCAACAAGGTTGTCAAGCGTGGCTAGCGCATCCGGTTCCCCCGTACGCGTCCGTTTCTGCCCCTCGCCCACCGGTAACCCCCACGTGGGCCTGGTCCGCACCGCCCTGTTCAACTGGGCGTTCGCCCGGCACCACCAGGGCACTCTGGTCTTCCGCATCGAGGACACCGACGCGGCCCGCGACTCGGAGGAGTCGTACAACCAGCTGCTCGACGCGATGCGCTGGCTGGGCTTCGACTGGGACGAGGGACCCGAGATCGGCGGTCCGCACGCGCCCTACCGCCAGTCGCAGCGCATGGACCTCTACAAGGAGGTCGCGCAGAAGCTCCTCGACGCCGGCCACGCGTACCACTGCTACTGCTCCCAGGAGGAGCTGGACACCCGCCGCGAGGCCGCCCGGGCCGCCGGCCGGCCCTCCGGCTACGACGGCCACTGCCGCGACCTGACCGCCGAGCAGGTCGAGGAGTACCGGGCCCAGGGCCGTACGCCGATCGTCCGGTTCCGCATGCCCGACGAGACGATCACCTTCACGGACCTCGTCCGCGGCGAGCTGACCTTCACCCCGGAGAACGTGCCGGACTACGGCATCGTCCGGGCCAACGGCGCCCCGCTGTACACGCTGGTGAACCCGGTCGACGACGCGCTGATGGAGATCACCCACGTCCTGCGCGGCGAGGACCTGCTCTCCTCCACCCCGCGGCAGATCGCCCTGTACAAGGCGCTGATCGAGCTGGGCATCGCCAAGCAGGTCCCGGAGTTCGGCCACCTGCCGTACGTGATGGGCGAGGGCAACAAGAAGCTCTCCAAGCGCGACCCGCAGTCGTCCCTCAACCTCTACCGCGAGCGCGGCTTCCTGCCCGAGGGCCTGCTCAACTACCTGTCCCTGCTCGGCTGGTCGCTCTCGGCCGACAAGGACATCTTCTCGATCGACGAGATGGTCGCCGCCTTCGACATCGCCGACGTGAACCCCAACCCGGCGCGCTTCGACCTGAAGAAGTGCGAGGCGATCAACGCCGACCACATCCGCCTGCTCGAGGTGAAGGACTTCACGGAGCGCTGCCGGCCGTGGCTGAAGGCCCCGTTCGCCACGTGGGCGCCGGAGGACTTCGACGAGGCACAGTGGCAGGCGATCGCCCCGCACGCCCAGACCCGTCTGAAGGTCCTCTCCGAGATCACCGAGAACGTCGACTTCCTGTTCCTGCCGGAGCCGGTCGCCGACGAGGCCTCGTGGACCAAGGCGATGAAGGAGGGCTCCGACGCCCTGCTCCGCACGGCCCGCGAGAAGCTGGAGTCGGCGGACTGGACCTCCGCCGAGTCCCTCAAGGAGGCCGTCCTGGCCGCCGGCGAGGTCCACGGCCTCAAGCTCGGCAAGGCCCAGGCCCCGGTCCGCGTGGCCGTCACCGGCCGCACGGTCGGCCTGCCGCTCTTCGAGTCCCTGGAGATCCTGGGCAAGGAGAAGACGCTGGCACGGATCGACGCGGCGCTGGGCCAGCTCGCGGCGTAACGAACACCACTCACGAGGGGCGGCATCCGGAATCCAGGGTGCCGCCCCTCGCCGTCCCGTCACCGTGCGTCGGACTCGTCACATCCGCCCGGCCCCCGGCCGCGGAAACCGGTACGCGCGCCCCGTCCCGGCGTTACCTTCGGACCATGAGCATTCGGGCCGTGGTCTGGGACGTGGACGACACCCTCTTCGACTACACGAGCGCGGACCGCGAGGGCATGCGTGCCCATCTGGCCGTGGAGGGGTTGCTCGCCGGGTACGCGAGCGCGGAGCAGGCCCTCGTGCGGTGGCGGGAGATCACCGACCGGCAGTGGGCGCGCTTCTCGGCGGGGGAGGTCTCCTTCGAGGGGCAGCGGCGCGACCGGGTGCGGGCCTTCCTGGACGCGGAGCTGTCCGACACCGAGGCCGACGCCTGGTTCCGGCGTTACATCGGCCACTACGAGGCCGCCTGGGCGCTCTTCCCGGACGTGCTGCCCGCCCTGGACGCCCTGGCCACGAGCCACCGCCACGCGGTGCTGTCCAACTCCAGCCTCACGGTCCAGGAGCACAAGCTGCGCACCCTGGGTCTCCTGGACCGCTTCGAGAACGTGCTGTGCGCCGCAGAGCTGGGTGTCTCCAAGCCGGAACCAGGGGCGTTCCTCGCGGCCTGCGAGGCACTCGCCCTGCCGCCGCACGAGGTGGCGTACGTCGGCGACCATCCGGAGATCGACGGACGGGGGGCCGCCGAGGCCGGGCTGCTGTCCGTGTGGATCGACCGCGGCGGGGTGTACGCGCGGGGCGCGGACGACGCGATGGCGCACCGGATCTCGACCCTCGCCGAACTCCCCGCGCTCGTGCGCTCGGATACTCGTTTTGGAGCCCCGTCCACCTTCGGGTAATGTTCTTCCTGCGTCGCCGGGGAGCGGGCCGAAAGGCCAGGAACCGGAGGAGCGAACTAGAACGAGATCCCCTCAGGGGCTTGAGTTCCAGTGGCCTATGGTGTAATTGGCAGCACGACTGATTCTGGTTCAGTTAGTCTTGGTTCGAGTCCAGGTAGGCCAGCTCGCAGAGCTCATCTGCAAAGCCCCCGTTGTGTAGCGGCCTAGCACGCTGCCCTCTCAAGGCAGTAGCGCCGGTTCGAATCCGGTCGGGGGTACTGATCTCGATCAGCTCGGGATCGCTAGGGCCCCCGTTGTGTAGCGGCCTAGCACGCCGCCCTCTCAAGGCGGTAGCGCCGGTTCGAATCCGGTCGGGGGTACTGACTGGTCTAAACCATCATTGGTCTATGGTGTAATTGGCAGCACGACTGATTCTGGTTCAGTTAGTCTTGGTTCGAGTCCAGGTAGACCAGCTCGGACCTGCGGAAACGCAGAGTCCACGCCCCCGTTGTGTAGCGGCCTAGCACGCCGCCCTCTCAAGGCGGTAGCGCCGGTTCGAATCCGGTCGGGGGTACAAGACGAAGGCCCTTCGCTCAGGCGGAGGGCCTTCGCCGTGCCCGGCGGCGGCTACTCGAAGCCGTACCGCCGGGTCGTCTCCTCCTCCTGGGCCAGCCGGTGCAGCGCCTGCAGCAACGGCTCGTTGAGGATCGCCCCCAGAACCGCGAACTCGATCCGCTCCGCCCCCGACGGGTGCGTCTCCATGTTGTCCAGGTCGAGGACGGCTGTCCGGTGCATCAACTCCGCGTACGGCGCGAGCTGTTCGGCCCCCCAGTCGTAGCCGAGCCGGCGGAACGCCGCCACCGCCACCACCAGCGAGCGGTACGCGGGGGAGACGGACGTGAGCTGCTTGGCGTTCTGCCAGCCGAGCCGGTCCAGGAGCGTGGCGACCTCCTGGTGCGCGGCCCGGACGTACTCGTCGTCCTCGTCCGGTTCCGGCACCTGCGGCAGTGCCCACAGCGCCGCGCCCAGGCGGATCGAGCGGCCCAGGGAGTCGTCGTCCACGTGCCCGAGCACCTCGCGCACCTTCGCCACCGGCACCCCGCCCACCTGGATCATCGCCCGTACCAGCCGCAGCCGGCGCACGTGCTCCTCGTCGTACTCGGCCGTCGTGGCGTTGATCTGGCGGCCCGGCGGCAACAGGCCTTCACGCAGGTAGTACTTGATCGTCGCGGTGGACACACCGCTGTGCTTGCTCAGCTCCGACAGCCGCATCCCTTGTGCCTCTCCTTGGGAAGTGCCACTATCCAATCATCACCCATCGGATAGCACCGCTCGCCAATGAGGGGGACGAGGCCATGGTGTCCCGTACGACCGCTGACGCGAAGGGCGAGGTCGTCGTCCTGTTGATCGGCATGCGCATCAACCGCTTCTGGGCCGTTCACGTGTGGCTGCCGGTGATGCTCGCGATGCTCCGCATGCTGCGGGAGCTGGAGAAGGATCCCGCGCGGGGCCTGCGCAGCCGGGTCCTGCTGACCGCGTCACCGCGGACCTACTACGTCGTGCAGTACTGGGAGTCCAAGGAGAAGCTCTACGCCTACGCGAGCGCGCCGGACGCCTTCCACCACAAGGCCTGGGCGCGGCTCAACCGCAAGGAGCGCGCCGGGAAGCTGCGCGGGCAGGTCGGGATCTGGCACGAGGCGTACGTCGTGCCGGAGGGGTCCTACGAGGCGATCTACGGGGACATGCCGGCGTTCGGCCTCGCGGCCGCGCACGGCCAGGTGCCGTTGGAGAGGCGTGGACGGTACGCCAAGGACCGGTTCGCGTACCGGGCGCAGAAGGCGCCGGCCTCGCAGGAGACCGTCTGACGGGGACGGGGGACAGTGGAGGGCCTGCCGCGGCGTTGAGGCAGGCCCTCCACTGTGACGTCGGTGGTGTCCGGGCGCTCAGCCCGAGCGGCGCAGGGCCTCCGAGAGGCGGGCCGCGGCGTCGATGACCGCCTGGGCGTGCATGCGGCCCGGGTGGCGGGTCAGGCGCTCGATGGGGCCGGAGACGGACACGGCGGCCACCACGCGGTTGGAGGGGCCGCGTACGGGCGCCGAGACGGACGCGACGCCCGGCTCGCGCTCGCCGATGGACTGGGCCCAGCCGCGCCGCCGTACGCCCGACAGGGCCGTCGCCGTGAAGCGTGCGCCCTGCAGTCCGCGGTGCAGTCGCTCGGGCTCCTCCCAGGCCATCAGGATCTGCGCCGAGGAGCCGGCCTTCATGGTCAGCGTGGAGCCGACCGGGACCGTGTCGCGCAGGCCGGACAGGCGTTCCGCCGCGGCCACGCAGATCCGCATGTCACCCTGGCGACGGTAGAGCTGTGCGCTCTCGCCGGTGACATCGCGGAGGTGGGTGAGCACGGGGCCCGCCGTGGCGAGCAGGCGGTCCTCGCCGGCCGCCGCCGCCAGTTCCGCGAGACGCGGGCCGAGGATGAACCGGCCCTGCATGTCGCGTGCCACCATCCGGTGGTGTTCCAAAGCCACGGCCAGGCGGTGAGCCGTGGGTCGTGCCAGTCCGGTCGCCCCGACCAGACCCGCGAGGGTGGCCGGACCGGACTCCAGAGCGCTCAGGACGAGTGCCGCCTTGTCCAGAACGCCGACGCCGCTACTGTTGTCCATGCAACGATACTCGCGTCTCACTCTGTGAAACGCAAGTTCAATTTTCCGTGGACTGCGACACCCTTGAAGACACAACGGCCCACGGACCAAACGGGCCCGGCGGCGGACGCCCGTATCTGGGGCGCGGGCAGTCGCCTCCTCAAGATCTCTAGTTGGGCCGGCGCACCTTTGCCGGCCGGAGGGAAAGCGATGGGTAGGACACTCGCGGAGAAGGTCTGGGACGACCACGTCGTCCGGCGCGCCGAGGGCGAGCCCGACCTCCTCTTCATCGATCTGCACCTGCTGCACGAGGTGACCAGCCCGCAGGCGTTCGACGGTCTGCGGCTCGGCGGTCGCAAGGTGCGCCGCCTCGACCTCACCATCGCGACCGAGGACCACAACACCCCGACCCTCGACATCGACAAGCCCATCGCCGACCCGGTCTCCCGCGCCCAGCTGGAGACGCTGCGCAAGAACTGCGCCGAGTTCGGTGTGCGCCTGCACCCGCTGGGCGACGTCGAGCAGGGCGTCGTGCACGTCGTGGGTCCGCAGCTGGGTCTGACCCAGCCCGGCACGACCGTCGTCTGCGGCGACTCGCACACCTCCACGCACGGTGCCTTCGGCGCGCTGGCGTTCGGCATCGGCACCTCCCAGGTGGAGCACGTGCTGGCCACCCAGACGCTGCCGCTGGCCCGCCCCAAGACCATGGCCATCACGGTCGAGGGCGAGCTGCCCGACGGTGTCACCGCCAAGGACCTGATCCTGGCGATCATCGCGAAGATCGGCACCGGCGGCGGCCAGGGCTACATCCTGGAGTACCGCGGCTCCGCCATCGAGAAGCTCTCGATGGAGGCCCGGATGACCATCTGCAACATGTCGATCGAGGCCGGTGCCCGCGCGGGCATGATCGCCCCCGACGAGACCACCTTCGAGTACCTCAAGGGCCGTCCGCACGCCCCCGAGGGCGCCGACTGGGACGCGGCGGTCGAGTACTGGAAGACCCTGAAGACGGACGAGGACGCCGTCTTCGACGCCGAGGTCGTCATCGACGCCGACGCGCTGTCGCCGTTCGTCACCTGGGGCACCAACCCCGGCCAGGGCGCGCCGCTTTCGGCGTCCGTCCCCGACCCGGCTTCGTACGAAGACGCTTCGGAGCGTCTGACCGCCGAAAAGGCCCTGGAATACATGGGGTTGGAGGCCGGTCAGCCGCTGCGCTCCATCAAGGTGGACACCGTCTTCGTAGGCTCCTGCACCAACGGCCGTATCGAGGACCTGCGTGCCGCCGCGGACCTGCTGCGCGACCGCAAAGTCGCCGACGGCGTACGGATGCTGGTCGTCCCGGGCTCCGCGCGGGTCGGTCTGCAGGCCGTCTCCGAGGGCCTGGACGTGGTCTTCAAGGAGGCCGGCGCCGAATGGCGGCACGCGGGCTGCTCGATGTGCCTCGGCATGAACCCCGACCAGCTCGCCCCGGGCGAGCGTTCCGCCTCCACCTCCAACCGCAACTTCGAGGGCCGGCAGGGCAAGGGCGGCCGTACCCACCTGGTGTCGCCGCAGGTCGCGGCCGCGACCGCCGTCCTGGGCCACCTGGCCTCGCCCGCCGATCTGTCCGACGCCCCCGCGCCCGCTGGAGTCTGAGAATCATGGAAGCCTTCACCACGCACACCGGCCGGGCCGTCCCGCTGCGCCGCAGCAACGTCGACACCGACCAGATCATCCCTGCTCACTGGCTCAAGAAGGTGACCCGGGACGGCTTCGAGGACGGTCTGTTCGAGGCCTGGCGCAAGGACGGGTCCTTCGTCCTCAACCGGCCCGAGCGGCAGGGCGCCACCGTCCTGGTCGCGGGTCCCGACTTCGGCACCGGCTCCTCCCGCGAGCACGCCGTCTGGGCGCTGCAGAACTACGGCTTCAAGGCCGTGATCTCCTCCCGCTTCGCGGACATCTTCCGGGGCAACTCGCTGAAGAACGGCCTGCTCACCGTGGTTCTCGACCAGAAGGTCGTGGACGCGCTGTGGGAGCTGACCGAGGCGGACCCCACTGCTGAGGTCACTGTGGACCTTGAGGCTCGTGAGGTTCGCGCCGAGGGCATCACCGCCTCCTTCGAGCTGGACGAGAACTCCCGCTGGCGGCTGCTGAACGGCCTGGACGACATCTCCATCACCCTCCAGAACGAGGCCGACATCGCCGCCTACGAGGGCAAGCGGCCCGCCTACAAGCCGCGCACGCTCCAGATCTGAGCCCGGGCGACCGGACAAGTCGAGTTTCGGTCATCGCAACACCCCCTCTGTACCCCCGATCGCCACGATTGGGGGTACAGCCATGTCTGCACCCGAACGGCCCCGTACCCGTCCGGCGGCTCACTCAACTTCCCACGTTAGGAGGGTGGTTGGCCGGGTAAGCGATCAGTGGGGCCGAGGCGTCCGAAACGGCCGGGACGACTGTCCGAGGCGGCAGTTGCACCCTGCGCAGGCGACAACTCGCCCCAGATGGCACAATCTGTGCATGGGACACGACGGCCAACTCGAGCTCTATACGGCGGTCGCGAACCAGCTCAAGGAAGCGCACTCGAGGGTGCGCGCACTGCAAGTCCCGGAGGGCGTACGGATGGCGCTGACCCGGAAGCTGCTGGTCATTACGGCCGCGGCCAAGCACGATCTCGCCGGCGCGGCACGGCGGCTCGAGCGGTTCACCAAGGACCTCGACGAGGGTCGGATCCCCGAAGAGGACCGCTGAACAGCCCGGGACAACCGAGTCCGTTGCGGCACAAGGGTGATAAGCCCGTTTCGTGTTTGATTTGCGGTATATATCTGCCTAACGTGCGAAAAAGCTTGAACACTTTCGTTCTGGCGATGTCTCCGAAGGGGAAGACGTGAACAAGGCGCAGCTCGTAGAAGCGATTGCCGAGAAGGTGGGCGGCCGCCAGCAGGCCGCCGAGGCTGTCGATCATGTCCTGGACGCCATCGTCCGCGCGGTCGTCGCGGGCGAGCGGGTCTCGGTCACCGGCTTCGGGTCCTTCGAGAAGGTGGACCGCCCCGCCCGCTACGCCCGCAACCCTCAGACGGGCGAGCGGGTTCGGGTCAAGAAGACCTCCGTGCCGCGCTTCCGTGCCGGCCAGGGCTTCAAGGACCTGGTGAGCGGGTCGAAGAAGCTGCCGCGCGGTGGTGAGGTGTCGGTCAAGAAGGCGCCCAAGGGCAGCCTGACCGGCAGTGCTGCCGCGACGGTCAAGAAGGCCGCGGCGAAGAAGACGACCAAGGCCGCCGCGAAGAAGGTCACGGCGAAGAAGGCGGCTCCGGCCAAGAAGACCACGGCCGCCGCGAAGAAGGCCACGGCGAAGAAGGCGACCGCCAAGAAGACCACGGCGACCGCCAAGACCACCGCCGCGAAGAAGACCACCGCCAAGAAGGCGACGGCCAAGAAGGCCCCGGCGAAGAAGGTCACCGCGAAGAAGGCCCCGGCCAAGAAGTCGGCGGCCCGCAAGACCACCGCCAAGAAGGCCACCGCCCGCAAGGCGACGTCGTAAGGTCGCTCAGGGCATTCACGCCGGGCCGGACTCCCCTGGGGAGCCCGGCCCGCGGCGTTTTCCGGGGAACGTCAGAACGTCTGCAGCGTCACCAGGGTGATCCGCAGGGCCTCGGCGGCACCCTCCGTCTCGACCCGCACCCGCTGCCCGGGCCGCAGCAGCCGCAGCCCGCCCGCGTCGAAAGCCGCCGCGTCGAAGGGCACCGGGGTGCCGTCGTCGAGCAGCACCTGCCCGCTGCGGGTGTCGGGGTCGTACGTGTATGCGGTCGCCTGCATGACGGCCAGCCTAATGCCCGCCGGGGTGCGGGGTCGCGCCGTCGTGTTCGCCGAACGGCTGCCGGGTGCGGGTGCGTCGTGGCTGGTCGCGCGGTTCCCCGCGCCTCGGGGGCTGCAGTTCCGTCGGTCCGGCCCGCACCGGGTGCCTCAGGAACCCGGAATCAGCAACCCCGCCGACACCGCCGCCGTGTACCGTCCGACCCCCAGCGCCAGGGCCGCGCGCAGGTCGTCGCCGGTGTCCACGTCCTGCCTTACCGAATCGACCTCGGTGAGCCGGAGTTCCGTGGCACCGCGGGCGCGGTGCCGGGCCCGGGAATCGACGCCGAACGACGGGTGCAATTCCTGGTCCGGGACAGCGGCCAGCAGGGTCGTGCCCAGTGCGGCCGCGTCCGCGAGAAAAGCACGCGGGAATTCGGCTGCCGCGTTCAGCACCCGGGACAATTCCAGCGGGCGAAGGGCCGGAAGATCGGCGTTCAGCGCCGCGACGGCGGCGCGGGGGCTGGTTTCCCGTACGACGCCCGCCCCGTGCGTGAGAGCGGCGTTGAGGCCGCTGCCCGGAACGTCGGGGACGATCCGGGCGCCCAGGGCCGCCAGTTCCCGGCCGGCCACGGCGTCGTCCGTGACGACCGCCACATCCGTCACGGCCGGGCAGGCCAGCGCCGCGGCCACCGTGTCCTGCGCGAACGCGAGGGCCAGCCCCGGACGCACCCCGTCGGCGGCGGTGTCCGAGAGCCTGCTCTTGGCCCGCGCCAGGGGCTTCAGGGGGATGACCAAGGTCCACTGCACCGGCGTACCGCCCCTCTCTAGTCGCGGTCATTGTCACCCGGGGCGGCCGCCCCGGCGGGATCGGGGAGGCGTGCGAAGCTCCCTGCCGGCGCGGTGCCGGGTGACGGTCGGGCGTACGGTGTTCTCGACAGACCGGCGGTCCGGGGCGACACTTGTGCGGCCCCCGGGCCCGGAGCAAGTCCTAGAGGAAGGTGTCCGCGTGTCCCGCCGCAGAATCGGGTTCTGGTACCGCTTCGCAGCGGTCCTCTGCAAACCGCCGCTGGTGGTTCTGATCAAGCGGGACTGGCGTGGAATGGAGAACATTCCGGCCGACGGTGGATTTATCACCGCGGTGAACCACAATTCCCACGTGGACCCCTTCGCGTACGCGCACTATCAGTACAACACCGGACGGGTTCCGCGATTCCTGGCGAAGAGCGGACTTTTCAAGAAGGGATTCGTCGGTGCCGCGATGCGCGGCACCGGGCAGATCCCGGTCTACCGCGAGAGCACGGACGCGCTCAGCGCCTTCCGCGCCGCGATCGACGCCGTGGAGCGCGGCGAGTGCGTCGCCTTCTACCCCGAGGGCACTCTCACCCGCGACCCGGACGGCTGGCCCATGACCGCCAAGACCGGCGCGGCCCGGGTCGCCCTGCAGACCAAGTGCCCGGTGATCCCGGTCGCCCAGTGGGGCTGCAACGAACTGCTGCCGCCCTACGCGAAGAAGCCCCACCTCTTCCCGCGCAAGACCCACCAGGTCCTCGCGGGCCCGCCCGTGGACCTCTCCCGCTTCTACGACAAGGAGATGACCGCCGACCTCCTGCGGGAGGCCACCGAGGTCATCATGGCGGCCGTCACCCGCCAGCTGGAGGAGATCCGCGGCGAGAAGGCGCCCGAGACCCCCTACGACCCGCGCCGCGAGCGGATCGAGCAGCGCCGCAAGACCCGTGCGCAGACCGGCCGGGGGATCTCGCAGCCGGGCGAGGAGGACCCGCTCGCCGAGCCGGAGACCGCGCCGGCCGGCACCGAGGTCTCCCACAGCGGCGCGGAAGAGGAGAGCGGCAAGTGAGCAAGCCTGTCCGGGCGGCCGTCATGGGCACCGGCTCCTGGGGCACCGCCTTCGGCATGGTCCTCGCCGACGCGGGCTGCGAGGTCACCCTGTGGGCGCGCCGCCCCGAGCTGGCCGAGGCGGTCAACTCCACGCGGACGAACCCCGACTACCTGCCCGGGGTCGAACTCCCGGAGAGCCTGCGCGCCACCGCGGACGCCGCCGAGGCCCTGCGCGACGCGGACTTCACCGTCCTCGCCGTCCCCTCCCAGACCCTGCGCGCCAACCTCGCCGAGTGGGTCCCGCTGCTCGCGCCCGGCACCGTCCTCGTCTCCCTGATGAAGGGCGTCGAACTCGGCTCCACCATGCGCATGAGCGAGGTGATCGACGACGTCGCCAAGGTCGGCGCCGACCGCATCGCCGTCGTCACCGGACCCAACCTGGCCCGGGAGATCGCCGCCCGCATGCCCGCCGCCGCCGTGGTGGCCTGCACCGACGAGACGGTCGCCCAGCGCCTCCAGGCCGCCTGCCACACGCCGTACTTCCGGCCGTACACGAACACCGACGTCGTCGGCTGCGAACTCGGCGGCGCGGTCAAGAACGTCATCGGCCTCGCGGTCGGCATCGCGGACGGCATGGGCCTCGGGGACAACGCCAAGGGCTCGCTAATCACCCGGGGCCTGGCCGAGACCACCCGGCTCGGCATGGCGCTCGGCGCCGACCCGCTGACCTTCTCCGGACTCGCGGGCCTCGGCGACCTGGTGGCCACCTGTTCCTCGCCGCTGTCCCGCAACCACACCTTCGGCACCAACCTCGGCAAGGGCATGACCCTCGAGGAGACCATCGCCGTCACCAAGCAGACCGCCGAGGGCGTCAAGTCCTGCGAGTCCGTGGCCGATCTGGCCCGCCGGCACGGTGTCGAGATGCCCATCGCCGAGACGGTCGTGGACATCGTGCACGAGGGCAAGCCGCCGGTGGTCGCTCTCAAGGAGCTGATGTCGCGCAGCGCGAAGGCCGAGCGACGCTGAGCGACGCCCTTCTTTCGGCGGCCCGGCGACGCTGTATCCGGGCTCTACCAACGGGTACTCTCAACGCGATATGAGCACCGAGAACCTCCCCCAGAGCCCTGAGCAGCCGTTCCGCAAGCCGCGCGTGGCCGTCGTGTTCGGCGGCCGCAGCTCCGAACACGGGATCTCCGTGGTCACCGCCGGCGCCGTCCTCAAGGCCATCGACCGGACCAGGTACGACGTCCTGCCGATCGGCATCACCCGGGACGGCCGTTGGGCCCTGACGGCCGACGAGCCGGAGCGGATGGGCATCACCGACCGGCGTACCCCCGAGGTCGCGGACCTGGCGGAGTCCACCGAGGGCGGCGTGGTGCTCCCCGTCGACCCCGCCAACCGCGAGGTCGTCTACAGCGAGCCCGGCGCCGTGCCCAAGGCGCTCGGCGAGGTCGACGTGGTCTTCCCGGTGCTGCACGGCCCGTACGGCGAGGACGGCACCCTCCAGGGCCTCCTGGAGCTGTCCGGGGTGCCGTACGTGGGCTCGGGCGTGCTCGCCTCGGCCGTCGGCCAGGACAAGGAGTACATGAAGCGGGTGTTCACCTCCTTCGGGCTCAAGGTGGGCCCGTACGTGGTGATCCGGCCCCGCGA
This sequence comes from Streptomyces sp. NPDC044061, assembly GCF_056434305.1. Lineage (NCBI taxonomy): Bacteria > Bacillati > Actinomycetota > Actinomycetes > Kitasatosporales > Streptomycetaceae > Streptomyces > Streptomyces sp. NPDC044061. Next base: position 186,275 of record NZ_JBWKFL010000016.1, read on the forward strand.
GTGGGAGCGGGACGAGTCCGCCGCCCGCCGGAAGATCGTCGACTTCGCCGGCGAGCACGGCTGGCCGCTGTTCGTGAAGCCCGCGCGCGCGGGTTCGTCGATCGGCATCACCAAGGTCGACGACCTCTCCGGTCTGGACGAGGCGATCGCCGAGGCCCAGCGCCACGACCCGAAGATCCTGGTGGAGGCCGCGGTGCGCGGCCGCGAGATCGAGTGCGGCGTCCTGGAGTTCGAGGACGGCCCGCGGGCCTCCGTCCCGGCCGAGATCCCGCCGCCGGACGCGCACGCGTACTACGACTTCGAGGCCAAGTACATCGACTCCACGCCCGGCATCGTTCCGGCCCCGCTGACCGACGAGGAGACCGCCGAGGTGCGGCGGCTCGCGGTCGACGCCTTCGAGGCGGCCTCCTGCGAGGGCCTGGTCCGCGCGGACTTCTTCCTCACCGAGGACGGCGAGTTCGTGATCAACGAGATCAACACCCTGCCCGGCTTCACGCCGATCTCGATGTACCCGCAGATGTGGCAGGCCACCGGCGTCAGCTACCCGGAGCTGATCGACCGGCTGGTGCAGGCCGCGCTGCGCCGCTCGACGGGCCTGCGCTAGACGCCGGGAGGCAGGGGCGTACCACCGTCATCGCATGGAGGCGATCCCCTCGGGGATCGCCTTCTTGACGGAGGCCGCGAGTCCGGTGAGCACCGAGGTGCCCTCCTCCTGCCCGGACATCCCCTTCGGCAGGCTCACCTGCACGTAGGCCGCGCGGTTCGCCGTGGTGAACCGCCAGGTGCCGTCGTCCTGCTTCTCCATCAGCCAGTCGACGCCGTTCACCCCGCCCGCCACGGCGTCGGGGTCCCCGCCCTCGGCCACCTTCGGATCGACCATCTTCGGCGGCCGTGCGACACCGCAGCGCAGTATGATCGCCGGGCTTCCCCAGCCCGCCGTGTAGGCGGACCGGGGCTCGGGGTCGGCGCGGCCACGTCCGTCCAGCTTCTCGGGCAGCACCCGGTGCAGATCCCGGCACACCTTCGCCGTCCTCGCGTCGGGGCTGGGAACCGCCACCGTGGCGCTGTCGTCTGCTGAGGAGCAGCCCGCGACCGCGATCAGGAGCGCGGGCGCGAGCAGGCCGAGGGGCCGGTGGCGGAAGATGTTCACCGGCCAAGGGTAGACGGGGGCTACAGATGCACGACCGGACAGGTCAGGGTGCGGGTGATGCCGTCCACTTGCTGGACCTTCGCGACCACCATGCGTCCGAGGTCGTCCACCGTGTCGGCCTGGGCGCGCACGATGACGTCGTACGGTCCCGTCACGTCCTCGGCCTGGATCACTCCAGGGATCTTGCTGATCGTCTCGGCGACGGTCGACGCCTTGCCGACCTCCGTCTGGATCAGGATGTACGCCTGTACCACGGAACCTCCAGGGCGGCCACGAGGATCATGTGGGGAAAAGGAACGCCACGGTATCGCGTTGCCGCTCCCCGCGGGGAGACCTGCGGGAACCGGGCTTGCGCGCCAGGGTGCAGGCACGACAGAAGTTGACGGTCACCTAGACGGTATCGGGGACACTGATGACGCGCGACCGGGCACGGACAGGCACAGAAGGGGCTTGAGGCAATGAAGGGCACAGTGGGTGAGCTAGGTGAGTTCGGGCTCATCAGGGAGCTGACCTCCCGTCTCACCACCACCCCGGTGGTCCGGGTCGGCCCCGGTGACGACGCCGCGGTGGTCGCCGCGCCCGACCGCCGGGTGGTGGCGAGCACCGACATCCTGCTGGAGGGGCGGCACTTCCGCCGCGACTGGTCCACGGCCTACGACGTCGGGCGCAAGGCGGCGGCGCAGAACCTCGCGGACATCGCCGCGATGGGCGCCGTGCCGACCGCGCTGCTGCTCGGTCTGGTCGTCCCGGCCGAACTCCCGGTCACCTGGCCCAGCGAGCTGATGGACGGACTGCGCGACGAGTGCCAGGTCGCGGGAGCCTCCGTGGTCGGCGGTGACGTCGTACGCGGCGACACGATCATGGTGTCGATCACCGCGCTCGGCGACCTGCGCAACCAGGAGCCGGTGACCCGGGCGGGCGCGCAGCCCGGCGACCTTGTCGCCGTCACGGGCTGGCTGGGCTGGTCCGCGGCCGGCTTCGCGGTGCTCTCCCGCGGCTTCCGCTCCCCGCGCGCCTTCGTGGAGGCCCACCGGCGCCCCGAACCGCCGTACCACGCGGGCCCGGCCGCCGCCGCGCTCGGCGCGACCGCGATGTGCGACGTGAGCGACGGCCTGATCGCCGACCTCGGGCACATCGCCGAGGCCAGCAAGGTCCGCATCGACATCCGCTCCGGCGCGATCGACATCCCGACGCAGATGAACGACATCGGGCAGGCCGTCGGCGTCGACCCGCTGCAGTGGGTGCTGACCGGGGGAGAGGACCACGCGATCGTGGCGACCTTCCCGCCGGACGCCAAGCTGCCGGCCCGCTGGAAGGTCATCGGCGAGGTCCTCAACCCCTCGGCGCTGCCCCAGGTGACCGTCGACGGTGCGCCCTGGACCAGCAAGGGCGGCTGGGACCACTTCGGGGACATCGAGTCATGATCCCCCGGGTGCTCACGGTGGCGGGCTCGGACTCCGGCGGTGGGGCGGGCATCCAGGCCGACCTGAAGACGATGCTCGCGCTCGGCGTGCACGGGATGAGCGTGATCACGGCCGTGACCGCGCAGAACTCGGTGGGCGTGCAGGGCGCCTGGGAACTGCCGGTGGAGGCCGTACGGGCCCAGTACCGCAGCGTGGTCGACGACATCGGCGTACAGGCCGTGAAGACCGGCATGCTGGCCTCGGCCGAACTGGTCGAGGCGGTCGCCGAGTTGATCTCCGGTACGGACGCACCCGCCGTGGTGGACCCGGTGGGCGTCTCCAAGCACGGCGACCCGCTGCTCGCCGCCTCCGCGCTGGACTCGGTGCGCACGAAGCTGCTGCCGGTGGCGACCGTGGCGACCCCCAACCTGGACGAGGTGGCCCAACTCACGGGGGTACGGGTCGAGTCCGAGGACGATCTACGACGGGCCGCGGCGGCCGTGCTGGAGTACGGGCCGCGCTGGGCGCTGATCAAGGGCGGCCATCTGTCCGGGGCCGCCGTGGACCTGCTCACGGACGGTCACGACGAGTACCTCCTGCGTGCGCCCCGCCTCGACAACCGGCACACCCACGGCACGGGCTGCACGCTGGCGTCCGCGATCGCCTCCGGGCTGGCGAAGGGGCTGACCGTGCCGGAGGCGGTCACGCAGGCCAAGGAGTACGTCACCGGGGCGATCGCGGCCGGGTTCGCGCTGGGCGCGGGGATCGGGCCGGTGGACCACGGGTGGCGGTTCCGGGCCTGAGCCCGGGTACGGCAAAAAGCCGGCCCACCCGCAGGTGGACCGGCTCAGTGCAGCGGACCAGGCAGTGGCCGCGCGCTCAGCTGATGCGTCAGCGCGAGACCTTGCCGGCCTTGATGCACGAGGTGCAAGCGTTCACGCGCTTCGGCGTCCCGCCGACCACGGTACGCACACGCTGGATGTTCGGGTTCCAGCGGCGGGACGTACGGCGGTGCGAAAACGAGATGTTGTTGCCGAAGCCCGGCCCCTTGCCGCAGACGTCGCAGTTGGCAGCCACGGGTCACTCCAAAGACTTCAGATGCACTTACGGTTGATCCCGGCATGCCGGGATCGAGATCCTAAGACCTGAGATCTTGAGTGGCGTTGCCAGGGGGAATGGCCCGATCGGGATCGGGCAACCGGAGCAGCATACAACGACTGCGTCCGTACAACGAAACTACCATGGCAGCTCAGGGGTCCGCTCCCGGCCCTCTTCCGGAGGACACCGCTCCGGGGTCTACGCTGCGTCCGACGTCCAAGCAGCTCAGGGAGGCGCAGGTGGCGCAGGTGCCGCAGACACTCGATGCTCTCGCGGTGCGCACCTGGTGCGGTCTGGCGCTGCGGGCACTGGGGCGGGCGCGCGAGGAGATCGACGCGATCAACGTCTATCCCGTGGCCGACGGCGACACCGGGACGAATCTCTACCTCACCCTCGAATCCGCGGCGACCGCCGTGGAGGCCGTCTTCGCCGGGTACGGGACGGGCACGCAGGAGCCCTCTCTCGCGGACGCCGTGCGCGCGATGGCCCACGGGGCGCTCATAGGGGCCCGGGGCAACTCCGGGACGATCCTCGCCCAGCTGCTGCGGGGCATGGCCCAGGTGCTGGCCGAGGCACGGGCGGACGACGCCGCCCACACCGACGGCGCGGGGCTGCGCCTGGCCCTGCGGCACGCCGCCGACTCCGCCCGCGAGGCCGTGGCCCACCCGGTCGAGGGCACGGTGCTGACGGTCGCCTCCGCCGCGGCGGAGGCCGCCGAGACGGCCGAGGGCGACTGCGGGTCCGTCGCGCGGGCCGCCTACGAGGGGGCCAGGGAGGCGCTGGCGGCGACCCCGGGACAACTGGCCGTGCTGGAGCGGGCCGGTGTGGTCGACGCGGGCGGCAGCGGGCTCGTGGCGGTGCTGGGGGCGCTGGTGGAGGCGTTCACGGGGGAGGCGCTGCGGGAGCCGGCGCGCGAGGCGGTACGGGACGCGGTGCGCGAGGCCCCGAAGGCGCCGGAAGCCGTCTCCGGAGCCGTTTCCGACGCGCACGCGCGCGCGGAGGCCGTTTCCGAGGCAGACCTGTGCGCCGAGGGCGCCGAGGTCGGAGGCCCCGCCTACGAGGTGATCTATCTCCTGGAGTCCGGCGACGAGGCCGTGGCCCGGCTGCGCGAGCGGCTCGACGCCCTCGGGGACTCCCTCGTCGTGGTCGGCGGCGACGGACTGTGGAACGTCCATGTGCACGTCGACGACGCGGGCGCCGCCGTGGAGGCGGGCGTCGAGGCCGGGCGGCCCCACCGGATCCGGATCACGCACTTCGGCGTCGGTGACGTCCACACCGGCGGCGAACGGCCGCCGCGCGAGCGCGCCCAGCGGGCCGTCGTCGCCGTCGTGCCCGGCGAGGGCCTGGCCGGGCTGTACACCGAGGCCGGCGCGACCGCCGTCCTCGCGCGCCCCGGGGAGCCGCCCGCCAGCGGTGAGCTGGTCCAGGCCGTACGGCGCGCCCACGCGCGCGAGGTCGTGCTGCTGCCCAACGACGCCGAGCTGCGCCACACGGCCGCCGCCGCGGCCGAGCAGGCCCGCGCCGAGGGCATCCGGGTGGCCCTGATCCCGACCCGCTCGGCGGTCCAGGGCATCGCCGCGCTCGCCGTGCACGAGCCCGACCGCCGGTTCGACGAGGACGTCGTCCAGATGACCTCGGCGGCGGGCGCCACCCGGTACGCCGAGGTCGTCGTCGCGGAACGCCAGTCCTGGACCACGGCCGGCATCTGCCAGGCCGGGGACGTGCTGGGCCTGATCGACGGGGACGTGGCGGTGATCGGCCCCGACGTCACCGCCACCGCCGAGACCGTCCTGGACCGCATGCTCCAGGCCGGCGGCGAACTGGTCACCCTCGTCGTCGGCGACGAGGCGCCCGGGGGCGTCGCCGACCACCTGGAGGCACGCGTGCGCGAGTCCTACCTCGCGGTGGACACGGTGGTGTACCGGGGCGGCCGCCAAGGAGCACTGCTGCTCATCGGCGTGGAGTGACCTCGGTCATTCCACCGGCCGGTCCGGCTCGAGCATCTGATCCGCCTCCGCCCGCCGCGCCCGGACGGTCTCGTCCGTCCCGTCGGCACCCCCGTAGGCCGCGAGCACGCCACGCGCGCGTGCCGTCGCCGCGTCGGGGCGGCCGAGGTCGGCCTCCAGCCAGCCCGCGGCGAGTTCGGCGCCGGTACGGCTGTGCAGCCCCTCCGCGCCGAGCGTGCCGAACAGCTCGGCGGCACGGTCCATCTGGGTCAGAGCGGCCTCGAACGCGCCCTGGATCACCCGGTCGTCGTCCTCGGAGTTCTCCGCCCCCTCGGCCGCCGAGCGGGCCAGCAGGTCACCGAACTGGCGGTGGGTGTTGCCGAGTTCGGCGACGAGCTGGTCCCGCGCCGCCGGGTCCGCCGCGGCCTCCAGCGCACGCTCGCAGGCACCCACCGCGTCCGCCATCAGCTCCCGTGCGCCCTCCGCCCCGGACTCCCCGCGCAGCGCGAGCCAGGCCCGGGCGCGCAGCGAGCGGACGAGGAAGTGCGGATTGCCCAGCGCCCGCCACAACTCGCCCGCGCGCGCGTAGGCCCGGTCCGCCTCGTCGAGCAGACCCGCGTTGCTCAGGGACTCGGCGGCGAGGTGGGCGAGCGTCGCGTGGTCCTGCTGCTCGGGCCAGTGCCGGGCGATCTCGGCGGCCCGCAGCCGGTGTTCGGCGGCGGCCCGGTGCTCACCCAGCTCGCTCAGACAGTCGCCGAGCCACCACTGCGCCTGTACGACGGACCCGTCGCCGTGCGTCTCGGCGGACAGGTCCGGCAGCGCCGACTCCAGCACCTCGGCGGCCTCCGCGTACCGCCCCTGGCGCAGCAGCAAGCCGCCCAGCGACTGCCGCGCCCAGGCGCCCAGCGTCGCGCTCTCGCCCGCCTCGTCGGCCCAGTGCGCGGCCTCCAGCGCGTGCTCGGCCGCCTCGCCGGCCTCGCCCCGGCCGCCGACCACCTCGGCGAGCTGCAGATGCAGCTGGGCCCGGCCGGCCGGCTCCACATAGGGCGCGCCGTGCTCCAGGGCGGCCCGCAGCGCATGTTCGGCCTCGGCGAAGTCGCCGAGGTCGTGCGCCAGCGCCGCGGCCCGGACCTCGTACTCCACCGCGAACCACGGCAGTCCGGCGCCCACGTACTCGGCGGCGGCCTGCCGGAACCGCCGTGCCGCCCGCCGGCCCTGCCCGGACCGCTCGGCCAGCTCGGCGAGCATCGCCCGCGCCTCGGCGGCCCGCGCCGCCGGCCGCACGTCGTCGCCCGCGCGCCCGTCGACGAGCGCCAGCACCTCCCGCACGGCCTGCTCTGCATCCGCGGGCGCCCCGCCGGGGACCGTGACGCCGGGCCCGGCCGTCGTGGGATCCTCCGCGCCCGGCGTCTCCTCGTGCACCCGCCGCATGAGGATCCGTGCCCGGCTCATCACCACCGACGCCGTCTGCCGTACTCCGGTGGACCCCCCGGCGTACAGCGCGAGCGCCTCGTCGTACAGGCCGGTGACCGCCGTCAGCGCCGCGTCGACCTCGCCCGTCAGCGCGCGTACGTACGCGCCACGCGCGCGTGCCGCCAGCGCCTCCCCGGGGTCGCCCGCCTCCGCGTACAGCGCCGCGGCCCGCTCGAACAGGTCGATGCCCTCGGGACCGCGGGCCATCGCCTCGTGGTCGGCGATCTCCGCGCGGTCGAGCGGGTCCAGTTCGACGCCCTCGGCGGCCCGCGCGACCGCCGCCCAGGCCTCCAGGGCCTGCGGACGCAGGGTGTCGGACAGCCGGCGTGCCTCGGCGATCAGTGCCGTCAGGTCCGGCCGGCCGGGAGCCTCGGGGGTCTCGGGATCTGCCGGAGTCCCGGGAGCCTCGGACGCCGGGGGCGTGACCGAGGGCGCCGGCGCGGAACGCACCGTGCGGACGCCGAGCGGCAGCCGTTCCACCAGGGGAGACCGGTCCATGCGCGCGCGGGCACGGTCGCCGACGTGCGGCGTGCCGTTGCGCAGGTCGAACCGCTCGGCCAGTTCCAGGGCCTCCGCGCGCGCGTGGGTGGCCAGTTCCCGCGCCGTCCACGACCGCCCCGCGGGGCCCGGCACCCGTCGCTCGCCGAGGCCCAGCCCGGTCAGCCGGTCCATCAGCAGCGTCACCACGGCCAGGAAGTCCAGCCGGCTGCGCGGATGCCCGGTGTCCGTGAAGTACGCCGGCCGCTCGGCGAGCAGTTCCAGACCTCGCGCCTCGTTCCCGGTCAGCGCGCAGAACTCCACGTGGTCCGCGTAGGCGCCCCGCATGCTCTCCATGGGGCGCACGAGACGGAAACCGCGCAGATGGTGGGCGCGGGCCTCGTCCAGGCGGCCCAGGCGCAGCAGCGGGGCCAGTGAGGAGGCGAGGACCGTGTGCGGCTCGTGCGCACAGCTGTACTCGCCCTCGAGCACCGGCCCCCACAGCCGCAGCGCCTCCTCGTCCCGGCCGCGTTCGGCCTGCCAGAAGCCCTGCCCGTGCAGCTCGCAGGCGTGGCAGTCGGCCATCCGGTCGCGGTCCGCGGCCAGCCAGGCGGCATACGCCCGCTCGGCCCGCGCCAGGTCCCCGACGTGCGCGGCCACACTGAACTCCGCGCTGCGCACGGCCCGTTCCGAATGCCCCGCGAGCCGGTAGCGGTGCTCCATCTCGCCGAGCCACTTCTCGATCGAGGCGAGCGGGATGTGCGGCTGGTCCAGCATGCCCGCCGACACCCATTTGAAGACCCAGTGCAGCGAGTGCGCCTCGTACTCGTCGAAGTCCTCCGGCCGCTCGTCCCACAGGCGCAGCAGCCGCGCGAACGGGACGAACATCCGGTCCTTCTCGGAGCTGTAGTTGTAGACCTTCAGCTGGTGCCCGAGCGCCTCGATCACGGCGAGCGGGACGTTCAGCTTCTCGGCCTCGGCGAGCAGCCGCTCCGCGCGCGCGTTGCGTGCCGGGCCCTCCGGCTGCTCGGAGTTCTCCGCCATCGCCCTGCGCAGCGCGTCGAAGTCGGTGATCCCGTCGATCCCGTCGGTTCCTTCGATGTCACTCATCAGCGACCGTTCTCCCCGTGTGTGGCCCACTCCAGGAGGCCGATGAACGCCCGGTTGAGCAGCGCCGAGTCGGCCGGCCTGAGCGGCCGCTGCGCCATCAGCAGCGCCTGCCCGTACAGCGACTCGGTCGCGGTGCCGATCAGCTCCGGGTCCCGCAGCGAACTGATCCTGCGGATCAGCGGGTTGAGGTGGTTGAGCACCAGACGCGCGCGCGGGGCGCTGCCGCGCAGCGAGCCCAGGATGCCCGCCCACAGGTCGTCGGCCCGCTCCTCGGCCTCGGCCCGCGCCTGCTCGTGCCGTGCCGAACGGTCGTCCAGGTGCAGCGCGGGCACGGACAGCGGATGGAAGGCGCGCAGTACGACGTCACAGCCCAGCGGGTCGAGCTTCGCGCGCGCGGCCGCGAGGAAGCCGGACAGCGCCAGTTCCTCGGTTGGGTCGACCGCGTCCAGGTGCGCGGTCACGGTGTCCGCGTCCAGCTCGGAGACCACCGTGCCCGGCCGCACCGACGGCAGCGCCTCGACCAGCTCGCTGTCGTACGTGTAACCGCCGTTCACCACCCCGACGCCCTGCGCGGAGGCGATCGGGGCGACCTGCCGGTACTCCTCGACCGTCCGCGTGAAGTGCACCACCGGGTGCCGCTGCGCGAACTCCTCCAGGGACAGCTGCCCGTCGGTCGTCTCGAACGGCAGCCACGGCAGCATCGTGCGCAGCATGTCCCCGTCGTGCCGGGCCAGGGACTTCACCCCCAGGTGGTGCACGGCGAGGAACGCGGCCAGCCGTTCCGGGTCGCCGGCCGCGAGCCCCGTCAGCCAGGACCGGATCCGCTCGCCGAGGGCCTCCCGCACGGCCGCGAGGGTCTCGTCCTCGTACAGCGACTCGCGCGAGGCCGTGGGCCGCAGACTGTCGGTGTCCAGGACGCAGCGCACGAAGAACGCCCAGTCGGGCAGCAGCTGTTCGGCCCGCTCGGTCAGCAGCATGCCCTTCAGGTGCACACGGTGCGTGGCCCGCTGCGCCGGGCTGACCGCCGCCGGCAGCACATGGGCCACCCCGCGGATCCCGGCCAGTGGCACGTCCAGGTCGATCGAGTCCAGCGGAGTGAATCCGAACAGCTCGTGGCAGTGCCGGGCCAGCGCGACCCTGCGCGTGGCCGGGCTCGGATAGGACCGGTCCCAGGGCGCCGGCAGGTCCGTGACCGCCTCCTCGCCCACCCGGACGTCGTACGGCAGCAGCGAGCCGAAGTCCCGGGCCAGGCTCAGCACCCGCTCGGGGGAGAGCCACTCGGCCGCGCCCGCCCGGGCCACCAGGTGCACGGTGGTGCCCGGCTCGGGCCGCGCCTCGTCGGGCAGCGTCCGCACGGTGTAGGAGCCGTCGTCGCTCGCCGTCCACTCGACGGGCGGCGCCTCGGGGGCGCGGGCGCTGCGGCTGACCACCCGGATCCGCTCGGCGACCACGAAGCAGGCCAGCAGGCCGATGCCGAACTGGCCGAGGAAGTCGGACCGGGCCTCCTGCAGGCCGTCCGCACGCTTGGAACTGCGGCCGATGGTCGCCAGCAGGCTGTGCACGTCCGACTCGGTGAGCCCGACGCCGCTGTCGTCCACCCGCAGCGTGGCACCCCCGTCGGAGGACGCACGGGACGCGTGCAGCCGCACCCGTGCCGGGGCGCCGGGCTCCTCGGCCCGCCGCGCGGTGATGGCGTCCACCGCGTTCTGCAGCAGCTCGCGCAGATAGACCTTGGGGCTGGAGTAGAGGTGATGGGAGAGCAGGTCCACCAGACCACGCAGGTCGACCTGGAACGTATGAGGTGACTGGGATGCCTGGGATGACTGTGGGGTCTGGGAGTCCATCGTCACAGCGCCGGTGGGGGGAGCGTGCGTTCGGCGCGGGGTCGGGCGGTCCCGGGTGGGGCGGTGACCGCGGGGGATGGCCGGAGCGGGCCATCCTAGGGCCGGAACGGGCCACCTGACCAGCGGTTTCCCAGACGTATACGGCAGTCCGGGAGGAATTCGCGGGGCAGCGTCTACGGCATTGTCGGTGCGGTGGTGTGCAATGGATCTCGTGCCCGCACTGGAAGAACCGCTGAAGCAACCACTGAAGTCGGTGCTCGGCCCCGCCACCGCGAAGGTGATGGCCGAGCACCTCGGCCTGCACACCGTGGGCGACCTCCTGCACCACTACCCGCGCCGGTACGAGGAGCGCGGGCAGCTCACCCACCTCGCCGACCTCCCCATGGAGGAGCATGTCACGGTGGTCGCCCAGGTCGCCGACGCCCGCCTGCACACCTTCGCCTCGGCCAAGGCGCCCCGGGGCAAGGGCCAGCGCCTGGAGGTCACGATCACCGACGGCAGCGGCCGCCTCCAACTGGTCTTCTTCGGCAACGGCGTGCACAAACCCCACAAGGAGCTGCTGCCGGGCACGCGGGCGATGTTCGCCGGCAAGGTCTCCGTCTTCAACCGCCGCCTCCAGCTCGCCCATCCTGCCTACGAGTTGCTTCGAGGCGACAGCGAGGAGACCGTCGAGACCTGGGCCGGCGCCCTGATCCCGATCTACCCGGCCACCGCCAAGCTGGAGTCCTGGAAGATCGGCAAGGCCGTCCAGACGGTGCTGCCCAGCGCCCAGGACGCCCTCGACCCGCTGCCGCCCTCCCTCCGCGAGGGCCGGGGACTGGTCACCCTCCCCGAGGCCCTGCTCAAGATCCACCGCCCGCACACCAAGGCCGACATCGCCGACGCCCGCGCCCGCCTCAAGTGGGACGAGGCGTTCGTCCTCCAGGTGGCCCTGGCCCGCCGCCGGTTCGCCGACACCCAACTCCCGGCCGTGGCGCGCAGGCCCGGTGCCGACGGCCTCCTGACGGCCTTCGACGACCGTCTGCCCTTCACCCTCACCGACGGCCAGCAGAAGGTCTCCAGGGAGATCTTCGACGACCTGGCGACGGAGCACCCGATGCACCGGCTCCTGCAGGGGGAGGTGGGTAGCGGGAAGGCTCAGCCGCTGGACTCGCTTGTGCTCACACCCGCCGGTTTCCGTCGGATGGGCGACGTGAAAGTGGGGGACGAGGTCATCGTGCCGGACGGGGAGGTCGGGCTGATCGACGGTGTCTTCCCGCAAGGAGAACGCGACGTCTGGCGCTTGGTGCTCTCCGACGGAAGTTCCGTCGAGTGCGACGACGAACATCTCTGGATCGTCGGTACGAGCTGCGGGCGGCACCGGGGCCGGACACCCGAGATCATGACGACTCGGGAAATCCGCCTGGACACGTTTGAGGCAAACGGATCCTCGAAGTGGTACATCCCGGCCGCAGCCCCCGTCGACCTCGGAGGCGACTCGGCGTTGCCGATGGATCCTTACCTGTTCGGCCTTCTCCTGGGGGACGGCTCCTTCCGCCACGACCTGCGTCTGTCCACGATCGACGACGAGATCCGCGATGCCGTGGCAGCCGCCGTGGCGCCAGAATGCCGGTTGGTGTCGGTGCAGGGCTCCCGTTGTGACTACACAATCCAGCTCGCACGACGTGTCGGCGGGGCCCGGAATCCAGTGATCCAAACCCTGCGCGATCTGGGCTTGTGGAACCTGACATCACACGACGAGTTCGTTCCTGAAGTGTTCAAGAACACGTCGATCAAAAACCGTCTCGCTGTGCTCCAGGGGCTTATGGACACCGACGGGACCGTCCACACGGGCGGCCTCAGTGCCTCATTCTGCTCCGCCTCGCGCAGGCTCGCGGACGACGTGGCCTGGCTGGTGCGCTCCCTGGGAGGCCGGGCGCGGGTCCTGCCGAAGCGGTCCGCGTTCAACGTCGCCGTTTCCCTGCCCGACGCCTACGCCCCGTTCAGGCTGACGCGCAAGGCTGAACAGGTGGGTCCCCGGCCGAAATACAACACCTTCCGACGCGGAATCCGCGCAGTCGAGTACGTGGGACGAAAGCCGGTCCAGTGCATCAGCGTCGCTCACCGGAGCCACGCGTACGTCACCGATCACTTCACAGTCACCCACAACACCATGGTGGCCCTGCGCGCCATGCTCGCCGTGGTCGACGCGGGCGGGCAGGCGGCCATGCTCGCGCCCACCGAGGTGCTCGCCCAGCAGCATCACCGGTCGATCGTCGAGATGATGGGCGAGCTGGCCGAGGGCGGCATGCTGGGCGGTGCCGAACACGCCACCAAGGTGGTGCTGCTCACCGGGTCCATGGGAGCCGCCGCGCGCCGTCAGGCGCTGCTCGATCTCGTCACCGCTGAGGCCGGGATCGTGATCGGCACGCACGCGTTGATCGAGGACAAGGTGCAGTTCCACGACCTCGGCCTGGTCGTCGTGGACGAACAGCACCGCTTCGGCGTCGAACAGCGCGACGCCCTGCGCGGGAAGGGCAAGCAGCCGCCGCACCTGCTGGTCATGACGGCCACCCCGATCCCGCGCACGGTCGCGATGACCGTCTTCGGTGACCTGGAGACCTCGGTGCTGGACCAACTCCCGGCCGGCCGCTCGCCGATCGCCACCCATGTGGTCCCCGCCGCCGACAAGCCCCACTTCCTGGCCCGCGCCTGGGAGCGGGTGCGCGAGGAGGTGGCGAACGGCCATCAGGCGTACGTCGTGTGCCCGCGGATCGGCGACGACGTCGACGAGGCGGACGGCCCGAGGAAAGCGAAGAAGTCCCCCGAGGACGAGGCCGAGAAGCGCCCGCCCCTCGCCGTCCTGGACGTGGCCGACCAACTGGGCCGCGGCCCCCTCCAGGGACTTTCGGTGGAGGTCCTCCACGGCCGTATGCATCCCGACGACAAGGACGCCGTCATGCGCCGCTTCGCGTCCGGCGAGACGGACGTCCTGGTCGCCACCACGGTCATCGAGGTCGGCGTCAACGTTCCCAACGCCACCGCCATGGTCATCATGGACGCCGACCGCTTCGGCGTCTCCCAGCTCCACCAGCTCCGCGGCCGCGTGGGCCGGGGATCGGCGCCCGGCCTCTGCCTCCTGGTCACCGAGATGCCCGAGGCCGGCGCGGCCCGCCAGCGCCTGAACGCCGTCGCCGCCACCCTCGACGGCTTCGAACTCTCCCGCATCGACCTCGAACAGCGGCGCGAGGGCGACGTCCTCGGCCAGGCCCAGTCCGGCGCCCGCTCCAGCCTCCGGGTCCTCGCGGTCATCGAGGACGAGGAGGTCATCGCGGAGGCGAGGGAGGAGGCCGCGGCGCTCGTCGCGGCCGACCCGGCCCTCGACCGCCTCCCGGGCCTGCGTACGGCCCTGGACGCCCTGTTGGACGAGGAGCGGGAGCAGTACCTGGACAAGGGGTGAAGCGTCCCTGTCCAGGGCCGCGTGGCCGTGTCGATGTGCGGCTCCGCCGCGCGGGCGCGAGCGACCGCGACGAACCTGCTGCCAAACTGAATCCGTAACCACCCCCGAACAAGGACCGAAGATGACCCGCGTGATCGCCGGCGCAGCCGGCGGACGGCGCCTCGCCGTCCCGCCAGGGACAGGCACCCGACCGACCTCCGACCGCGCCCGCGAAGGTCTCTTCTCCACCTGGCAGTCCCTGCTGGGCGGCCCCCTGGACGGCGAACGCATCCTCGACCTCTACGCAGGCTCGGGCGCCGTGGGCCTGGAGGCCCTGTCCCGAGGCGCGAGCCACACCCTCCTGGTCGAGGCGGACTCCCGCGCGGCGAAGATCGTCCGCGAGAACGTGAAGAGCCTGGGCCTGCCCGGCGCCGAGGTGAGAGCAGGCAAAGCGGAACAGATCATCAGAACGGCACCCCCTGCCGAACCGTACGACCTGGTCTTCCTCGACCCCCCGTACGCCGTCGGAGACGACGATCTTCGGGAGATTCTGCTCACACTCCGCACGGAGGGCTGGCTCACGGGCGAAGCCCTCGTCACCGTGGAGCGCAGCACCAGAGGCGGTGAATTCCGCTGGCCCGACGGCTTCGAGGCGATCCGGGCCCGCCGCTACGGCGAGGGAACGTTTTGGTACGGTCGCGCCGCCTCTACGTGCGAAGACGCACGATGACCGGACCGGAGAGCGAGGGATCACAAGTGCGCCGCGCCGTCTGTCCCGGGTCGTTCGACCCGATCACCAACGGACACCTCGACATCATTGCCCGCGCCTCCCGTCTGTACGACGAGGTCTATGTCGCGGTGATGATCAACCAGTCCAAGAAGGGCCTGTTCGAGATCGACGAGCGGATCGAGCTGATCCGCGAGGTCGCCGCCGAGTACGGCAACGTCCGGGTCGAGGCCTTCCACGGCCTCCTCGTCGACTTCTGCAAGCAGCGCGACATCCCGGCCATCGTCAAGGGCCTGCGCGCGGTCAGCGACTTCGACTACGAGCTGCAGATGGCCCAGATGAACATCGGGCTCACCGGCGTCGAGACGCTGTTCGTGCCGACCAACCCGACCTACAGCTTCCTGTCCTCCTCGCTCGTCAAGGAGGTCGCGGCCTGGGGCGGCGACGTCTCCCACCTGGTGCCTCCGCCCGTCCTCGAGGCCCTCAACAAGCGTCTGCGCAAGGACTGAACGGGCTACAGTCGTCCCGTCCGTCTCCAACACAGCTGTAGAGAGTGGCGAGCACAGGTGGACGTCCAGAAGAAGCTCGACGAGATCGTCTCCGCGGTCTCCGGCGCCCGGTCCATGCCGATGTCGGCCTCGTGCGTGGTCAACCGCGCCGAGCTGCTCGCGATGCTCGAAGAGGTGCGCCAGGCCCTGCCCGGCTCCCTCGCGCAGGCGCAGGAGCTGATCGGCGACCGGGAGCAGATGGTCGAGCAGGCCCGGCTGGAGGCCGAGCGGATCATCGGGAACGCGCACGCCGAGCGCGGCTCGCTGATCTCCGACACCGAGATCGCCCGCCGCTCCCAGGCCGAGGCCGACCGGATCCTCGCCGAGGCCCGCACCGAGGCCGAGGAGGTCCGCGCCGAGGCCGACGACTACGTCGACTCCAAGCTCGCCAACTTCGAGGTCGTCCTCACCAAGACCCTCGGCTCGGTCGGCCGCGGCCGCGAGAAGCTGCTCGGCACCGGACCCGGCCTGGACGAGAACGGCTACGAGGACGAGGACGCCCCCGAGCGCAGCCACGATCCGGAGACGCTGCGCCACAACGCCGACGCGTACGTCGACGTCAAGCTCGGCGCCTTCGAGGCGGTCCTCGCCAAGACCCTGGAGGCGGTCGGCCGCGGCCGGCAGAAGCTGCACGGCCGGATCGCCACCGACGACCTCGGCGCCCTCGCCGACGACACCACGACCTTCCAGCACTCCAGCGATGCGGACTACCTCGCCGACCTCGCGGCCCTCGCGGACACCCCGGCCGAGCGCCCGGCGCAACCGCGGCAGCCCGAGCCGCCGCAGCCGTCGTACGAGCCGCAGCCGGCCTATGCCTACCAGCAGCCCGACCCGTACGCGGGCTTCCCGCAGCAGCCCGACTACGCCCAGCAGGACCCGTACGGCTACCAGCAGGCCGACCCCTACGCCTCCACCACCGGCTACGCGGCGGGAGCTGCCCAATTCCAGGGCTACGACCAGCAGCAGGCCGTCTACGACCCGCAGCAGGCCCAGCACCAGCCCGAGGCCCAGCAGGGCTACGCCCTCGACGAGACCAGTCTCTTCGACACGAGCATGATCAGCGCGGAGCAGCTGCGCGCGTACGAACAGGGCCGGGGCCTGTAGCGAGGGACCGGATTGGGCCCTGAGCGAAAGGTCCAGTATCCTGGCTCTTCGGTCGCGCGTACGTCCGCGATCAACGCTGCCCGGGAACACCGTCGGGTGGCGTCCCTCCGAGTTTGAAGATCGAAAGCAGGAATGGCTTCCAACGCCCGCCTCGACCACCGCAACCCCCTCGTGTTCGACACGCACGAGCTGGGCCGGCGTCCTGGCGCGCTGCAGCGCCTGTCCCGCACGATCGACGCTCCCGCCGATCTCGGCATCCAGGGAGTCATCGGAGTGCCGGAAGGCGCCCCGGTGGAGCTCGAACTCCGGCTCGAGTCGGTCATGGAAGGTGTGCTCGTCACAGGCACCGCCCGTGCACAGGCCGAGGGGGAGTGCGTAAGGTGTCTGGAGCCGGTCGGGCTGGAGCTCGAAGCGGACTTCCAGGAGCTGTTCACGTACCCTGACGCCGACGACCGGGGCCGTGTGATCGCGGAACCGGGCGACGACGCCGAGGACGACGAGGACAGGTTCTTCCTCGAGGACGGACTGTTCGACCTCGAACCTCTGCTGCGCGATGCGGTGGTGCTCGCACTGCCGATGCAGCCGGTGTGCCAGGACGAATGCCCGGGCCTGTGCTCCGAGTGCGGAGCGCGGCTCGCGGACGACCGGGACCACCACCACGACGCCGTCGACATCCGTTGGGCGGCTTTGCAGGGACTCGCCGGTTCACTCGAAGACGGCGAGAAGGACGAGATGAGCGGCGCTGACGCGGAAGCGGGCGTCGACGAGAAGCAGGAGAAGTAGCCGTGGCTGTTCCGAAGCGGAAGATGTCGCGCAGCAACACGCGCCACCGCCGGTCGCAGTGGAAGGCTGCGGTCCCCACCCTGGTTGCGTGCGAGCGCTGCCACGAGCCCAAGCAGCAGCACATTGCGTGCCCGTCTTGCGGCACCTACAACAAGCGCCAGGTCCTCGAAGTCTGAGCGGGCTGGTGAGAGGCACTGTGTCCAGTCCCAAGAAGGCGGAAGACGCCAAGGCGGACGCACCCGCCAAGAAGAAGGCGGACAACCAGGCCTCGTCCCACACGCTTCTGGAAGGGCGGCTCGGCTACCGGCTCGAGTCCGCCCTTCTGGTGCGAGCGCTGACCCACCGTTCCTACGCGTACGAGAACGGCGGTCTGCCGACGAACGAGCGCCTGGAGTTCCTCGGGGACTCCGTCCTCGGCCTCGTCGTCACGGACACGCTGTACCGCATCCACCCTGACCTGCCCGAGGGCCAGCTGGCCAAGCTGCGGGCCGCGGTGGTCAACTCGCGTGCGCTGGCGGAGGTCGGGCGCGGACTCGACCTGGGCGCCTTCATCCGGCTCGGCCGCGGTGAAGAGGGCACGGGCGGCCGGGACAAGGCGTCCATTCTCGCCGACACCCTCGAAGCGGTGATCGGCGCGGTCTATCTCGACCAGGGCCTCGACGCGGCCTCCGAACTGGTGCACCGCCTGTTCGACCCGCTGATCGAGAAGTCCTCGAACCTCGGAGCCGGCCTGGACTGGAAGACCAGCCTCCAGGAGCTCACCGCGACCGAAGGCCTCGGCGTGCCCGAGTACCTGGTCACGGAGACCGGTCCCGATCACGAGAAGACCTTCACTGCTGCCGCCCGCGTCGGAGGCGTCTCGTACGGCACCGGCACCGGCCGCAGCAAGAAGGAGGCGGAGCAGCAGGCCGCCGAGTCCGCCTGGCGGTCCATCCGGGCCGCCGCGGACGAGCGAGCCAAGGCGGCCAAGGAGGCCGTCAAGGACGACACGTCGTCCGCGCCCGCCTGACCAGAGCGACACCCCGAGCGCCCGTGCGGAGCCTGTGCTCCGCACCGGGCGCTCGGTTCATCCCACCGGTCCGTACGGGGGTTTTCGATGCCCGAGTTGCCCGAGGTCGAGGTCGTCCGGCGCGGTCTGGAGCGGTGGGTCACCCACCGCACCGTCGCCGACGTCGAGGTGCTGCACCCGCGTGCCGTGCGCCGGCACATCGCGGGCGCCGACGACTTCGCGCACCGCCTCAAGGGCCATCACATCGGCACGCCCAGCCGGCGCGGCAAGTACCTGTGGCTGCCGCTGGAGGAGACGAACCAGTCCGTCCTGGCCCACCTCGGCATGAGCGGCCAGCTGCTGGTGCAGCCGCACGAGGCGCCGGACGAGAAGCACCTGCGCATCAGGGTCCGGTTCGCCGACGGCCTGGGCACCGAGCTGCGCTTCGTGGACCAGCGCACCTTCGGCGGCCTGTCGCTGCACGACAACACCACCGAGGGTCTGCCCGACGTCATCGCGCACATCGCCCGCGACCCCCTCGATCCGCTGTTCGACGACGAGGCCTTCCATCTGGCACTGCGCCGCAAGCGGACCACCATCAAGCGGGCCCTGCTGGACCAGTCGCTGATCAGCGGGGTCGGCAACATCTACGCGGACGAGGCCCTGTGGCGCGCCCGCATCCACTACGAGCGCCCGACGGCCAACTTCACCCGCCCGGTCACGGCCGGGCTCCTCGGACACGTCCGGGACGTGATGAACGCGGCCCTCGCCGTCGGCGGCACCAGCTTCGACAGCCTGTACGTCAACGTCAACGGGGAATCGGGCTACTTCGACCGCTCCCTGGACGCGTACGGCCGCGAGGGCATGCCCTGCAAACGGTGCGGTACGCCCATGCGACGGCGTTCCTGGATGAACCGGTCCAGCTACTTCTGCCCGACGTGTCAGAGGCCGCCGCGCGTCTCGTCGTAACGCGCGCGGGCCGCGAGGACGTCGTCCATCGAGCCCTCCACGCAGTGGATGAGGGCGAGCAGCCGTTCGGCGACCTGGCGGCCCAGGGGAGTCAGTTCGTAGTCCACGCGAGGTGGGTTGGTCGGCTGCGCCTCGCGGTGCACCAGGCCGTCGCGCTCCAGCGCGTGCAGGGTCTGGGACAGCATCTTCTCGCTCACGCCGTCGACACGGCGGCGCAGCTCGTTGAAGCGCAGCGAGCCCTCGTGCAGCGCTCCGAGCGTCAGCCCGCCCCAGCGGCCCGTGACGTGCTCCAGCGTGCCGCGCGACGGGCAGGCCTTGGCGAACACGTCGTAGGCGAGGTCGTCCTGCTGCTCCTGGGTCATGCCGGTCATGGCCCAAGCGTACGCGAGCGCAGCGCTTACCGGTAGCTTGCACTAACCAGAAGTTAGTGCTTTCCTTTGGTCATCGCTTTTGAGCTGCACGCTCGGGCTGTTTCCGCGCATTCAAGGAGCCATCATCGTGACCACCCCTGTCGTGTCCATCGCCTACCACTCCGGCTACGGCCACACCGCCGTGCTCGCCGAGGCCGTTCGCGCCGGTGCCGCCGAGGCCGGTGCCGAGGTGCACCTGATCAAGGTCGACGAGATCACCGACGAGCAGTGGGAGACGCTCGACCGCTCCGACGTGATCGTCTTCGGCTCGCCCACCTACATGGGCACCGCGTCCGGCGCCTTCCACGTCTTCGCCGAGGCATCCTCCAAGCGCTGGTTCGGCCAGGACTGGAAGGACAAGCTGGCGGCCGGCTTCACCAACTCCGGTTCCAAGAGCGGCGACAAGCTGCACACGCTGCAGTTCTTCCAGATCCTCGCCGGCCAGCACGGCATGCACTGGGTCAACCTCGGCCTGCACCCGGGCTGGAACAACAGCGAGGGCTCCGAGCACGACCTGAACCGTCTCGGCGTCTTCGCGGGCGCGGCCGCCCAGACCAACGTGGACGAGGGGCCGGAGGGTGTCCACAAGGCCGACGTGGCCACGGCCGAGCACCTGGGACGCCGGGTGACGGAGACGGCACGTGTGTTCGCCCAGGGGCGTGCGGCAGCGTGACGGGCTCGGCGCCCGGCGAACCCGGTCGGTAGCGAAAGAGGCCTCAGGGGCAACCCTGGGGCCGCCCCCCGTCGCACCTCGGCGAATTTGACAAGCCCGAGGGGCCGATCTGGAATTGATATGTGGGGATGCGGGAGGTGGCTCTCGTGGCACCCGACGACGGAGTACTGGACCGGGATCACGATGTAGCGGGATGTTCCAGGTCGTCATTCTGGCAGCGCACCTCGGCACACATCGCTGAACTCCAATCGCAGCTCAACAGGCTGCGAGCCCTCGAACTCGACGCACCGGCCCAGCAGATCGCCGACAAGGCGGACACGCATCTGCGCACCGCAAGGCAGGCCGCGGACCGCACCAAAACGCCCTGGTCCGTTTTCACCGGTTCCGACATTGATCGGGCATTTGCCAATATGCACAGAGCGGAAGCGAAAATCCTCCGCCTGACCCCGGTGGAGGAACTCGCCGAGTGGGGTCCGTTCGTGCTTGCCACGGCCCGGCAGCATCTGGGCAGGGAGGACGCGCGCCTGCGGAAGCTGGAGGAGCGCCTCAAGTCCAACGGGCACAAGCTCAATCAGGACATGCGGGAACTGGCGGTCACCACGCTGCTGGCAGCGCACGCCGCCGAGGAACTCGAGCGCGCCAGGGCTCGGAGCTTCCGGAACATCCTCTTCGCCTCGATCGTGGCGACGGGTGCCATCGCATGTCTTTTCGTCTTCTGGGGATACCGGGATCCGGCGGCGATCGTGAGCAACGTGTGCTTCGAGCCGAATCCGGACAAAGGCTTGGTCTGCCCTATCGGGGGTGCTCCTTCGGGGCGGGACCTGTTACTGGTGGAATGCTTCGGGGCAGGCGCCGCCGCGTTCGCCGCCGCGATTTCCCTGCGGAACATCCAGGGAACCTCGACCCCCTATTCCGTACCCCTGGGCCTTGTCATCCTCCGGCTGCCCGTCGGAGCTCTGGCCGCCCTGATGGGCCTGGTACTCATACACGGCGGCTTCATTCCGGGACTGTCGAATCTGGACAGCGGCCCCCAGATCATCGCGTGGGCCATCATCTTCGGCATCGCACAAGAGGCGGTGACCCGGCTGGTGGATCAGCAGGGCTCGGCCGTCCTGGACAATGTCCGCGGCCCTGGGCGTGGCTTCGCAAAATAACGCGCGCCGCACAAGGGCTCGTCGCGGTCAGGCCCGCCTCGTCTCCCTCACCGGTGAGGTCATCTCGCCCGGCACCGTCCAGCACTCGGGCCCACCACCCTGGCGGGGCCAGACCTCCGGACCGCCGCCGTGCCACTCGATGAGGTCCGAGTCGACCACGTCCAGCTCGTCCCCGCCCACCAGCCCGGTCCGTCGCAGGAACAGTGTCAGTTCGTGCAACGAATACGCCGTGCCCAGGATCTCGTCACCGAGGCACACGCGACGGCCCCCTGATCCGCAGGGTGCCTCCACGATCGCCGAGCGCTCGACCATGGGCTCAGCTTCTCACCAGTCGAGGCCCGCCCGCATGTCCGAGGGGACGGCGTCGATCCGGGAGACAGCCTGCGTATCCCTCTGACCTGCGGTTCTCTCAGTATCCGAAGAAGTGAGGGCGGGGCTTCTGATCTGGGGCCGTTGCTCCCCGTCGGCCACTTCTCGATGGGGCACGCTGGAGGTACGGGCGGCCTCCATCCGCCGCACGGCCAACGGCCCCTGACCGGTCAAGTCGGCCAGGGGCCGTCGTCGGCGGTGCGTCGGTGTCGGTCAGGGCTGAGGTGCCACCGCCACCCACTGCGAGGCGGGCAGCTGCCCTTGTGCCGGGGCGGGACACACGAGGGCGTTGTTGGCCGAGCAGTGCAGGGTGTAGACCGTGCCGCCCTGGGTGATGATCTTGTAGAACGCGTCGTTGCCCTGGGCGTCCACCGAGACGCCGCAGACCGTGGAGTTCGTGGGGAAGCCGGCGATCGTGCTGAGGTCGGTCCAGCCGGGAGTGTTGGCCGGGCCCGAGACGATGTTCGGGTTGTCCGGGTTGTTGCCGTTCGTGGTGCGTCTACCGGCGAACGGCACCCCGCTTCTGAGCGCGGCAAGGAACTGCTCGTTGCCGTTCGGCTTCGTCGAGTCCACGCCGGTACCGCACGCGGTCGCGCTCGCCGTCACGGTCACGGTTGCGGTCACGGTCGGGGTGGCGGTCACGGTTTTTGTCACGGTAACGGTCGGTCTGGCGGTCTTGGTCGGGCAGTCGCCGCCTCGGCGTGCCGGCTTGTCGTGGTCGCAGTGGGGGTCGGTGGCGTACACCGCGCCCTTCTGGGAGGTCATGCCGGCGGCGACCGCCACCGCGGGGGTCCCTACTGCGACCGTCACCGCCGTCGCAATCGCGGCGAGCTTGCGAAGTTTCTTGAACCCGCCTTGAGGTGCCGGCTCAAGCAGTGAGGTCGTCCTGTGTTCAGGACTCATGTGGGTGCTCCTTGTTCCACGAGTCTCGGGTGGTTCCCCGAGTCCGATCGCGAGCTTGACCGGAGCACGCTGGAGCAGAGGCGTAGTTGGATGGAAACACGCGCATAGATCAACAAAACGGACTAGACGCTTGGTGCTACCCCGCCACGAAGATCGCGCCTCCCTGGAAGAACCTCGACGGTCCGCCCGTCACGGCGTCGCTGATCTTCACCGGGTCCATGGGCTTGGCGCTGGATCGGAACCGCTTCAACGGGACCGGGACCCGGGCCGCCGTGGATCGCGTGTTTCGCGGATGACGAGCCCACGGATGACGGCCCGGACACGGTCCAGGAGGGCTACTAGCCCTCTGACCTGCGACTTTCTCAGTAACCGAAGTCCTGCGTCCACCAAGGCCCGCCGGAGCCGAAGTGCACGCCCACACCCAGGGTCTTGAAGTCGCAGTTCAGTACGTTGGCGCGGTGGCCGGGGCTGTTCATCCAGGCGTCCATCACCGCCGCCGCGTCGGCCTGGCCGCGGGCTATGTTCTCGCCGCCGAGGCCGGTTATGCCCGCCTTCGCGGCCCGGTCCCAGGGGGTGGCCCCGTTCGGGTCGGTGTGGTCGAAGAAGTTCCGCGCGGCCATGTCGCCACTGAAGGCCTCGGCCAGCCTGGTCAGCGAGGAGTTCGCCGCCAGCGCGCTGCAGCCGACCTTCGCCCGCTCCTCGTTGACGAGCCTGAGCACCTCCGCCTCGGCGGCCGCCGCACGCGACACCGTCACCGGCGTCGAGCTCGCCGCCGGGGCCTTGGTCGCCTTGCGCGGCGGAGTGGTCTTCGGCTTGCCGGCCGTGGCGGCCGGTGCCGGCCTCTTCGAGGGCGCCTTCGGCGGCGTCTGCGAAGGGGTCCTCGTGGGGGTGGGGGAGGCCGAGGCGGACTTGGAGGCGGAGGCCGAGGGGGTCCGGGCCGGGGCCGGCGCGGACGAGTGACCGGTGCCGGCGCTCGTGGCGGAGCCGCCGACCGGGCTGTTCGCGGTCCCCGAGGTGCCGCCCTGCTCGGCGGCCGTGTTGCTGGGGGAGCCCCCGGCCTGCACCCGGTCGCCGCCGGTGGTGTGCGAACTGCCGCCCAGCTGGTAGTTGTCCAGACCGGGCACCATGCCCGTGGCCACCGCGGCCGTACCCGCCAGGGCCACGGCGGCGGATATCCCGAGCAGGCTGGAGCGCACCGGCTTCGCGACCTTCCTCCGGCGCCGGTCGCCGGAGGAGGGATCGCCGTCCGGAGTGAAGCCGCCCCCGCCGAAGGCGGCCGACGACTCGTCGTCGACCGCGTACAGGTAGGCCGTGCTCCTGGCGTTGGTCTCGGAGTACGCCTCAGGGTTCAGATACGGCGCGATGCCCCTCGGGGGGCGGCCACCCGCGTACGAGTCCTGGGGATCCTCGCCGCCCGTCACCGAGCCGTACGTGTGCGTGACCCCCGTGGCGCGGCCCTTGGCGGCGCGGCCGGCGGCGGTGCGTCGGTGGCGTCCCATGTCCTTGCCTTCTTCCTCGTCTCGCGGTCGACCCGGTGCCTGTGGCGGTGACTCCTTCTGGCCAACCGAACTCACTCGATCGAGTGAGTTTCATATGAGATTCATTGGGTCCGGACGGTACCCCATGCCGCTGGGGGAGGAAGTGTTCCGCGCGACATCGGCCGGTTAGGTTGCCCCCATGAGCGAGGATGTTCGACTGGTCGCCTGGGTACGCGGACGCGTCCAAGGTGTGGGTTTCCGCTGGTTCACGCGGGCCAAGGCGCTGGAGATCGGCGGCCTGAGTGGTTTTGCTCTCAATTTGGGAGACGGTCGCGTCCAGGTGGTCGCGGAGGGGTCGCGCGGCGGCTGCGAGGGACTGCTGGACTGGCTCCAGGGTGGCGACACGCCCGGACGCGTGGACGGTGTCACCGAGATCTGGGACACACCCCGGGGCGGCTACGACGGCTTCGCCATCCGCTGAACCGATTCTGTAAAGCCGCGCAGGCCGACTGGCGGTCAGCTGCCACAGGCACATGCCCGAAGCAGAAATGAGCTGGTGGTTGCCAAGAAGGTCGCGGCGTGGCAGGCTCCGCTGGAACAGCTGATCGTCACGCCCTGAGGGCCCCGCAGAAGCAGCAGCGCCGCCGTCCGCCGGCCGCGCGCGCCGGGTTTGCCCACCAATACAGGGTGTGATCGTGTTGACCGTCAAACTTTTTGGTGAGACGCTGAAAGCCCCGCGCACCTTAGCTGTTTGGCATGTAAGAACCGCAGAGCAACACTCGAGTGTGCCAAGCACCGCGGGTGCGAATCCCTCACGACCCACACCGCATCGGTCGGTCACTCAGTGTGGAGGACCATCCATCATGGCAAAGGCGCTTCTCGGTTACGTCGGCGGCTCCGACCCTCGACTCCTCGCCGAGATGCGACGGCTCCAGCAGCGCGTACAGGACCTGGAATCCGAGCTCGTACGGATCCAGGCGGAGAACGAAGCGCTCACGGCTGCCGCCTCTCAGGACAGGATCATGGAGAGCATCGACGCACACCAGGCGGAGCCTGCGCTCACCTGATCGCTGCATCAGCTCCACGACAGCAGTCGCAGTGGTTGGGCGGCCAAATATCAACCGCACAGTTGTCAGACGGCTGAAACCCGGTCGTCAGAGTTGCAAGGGACGCTTCGGCGTCCCTTCTTTCTTTCCCCCGCGCATCCTTTCACCTTCTTTAACGTCTGGTGTGCCCTGCATGTTCAATGGCGAAACCGTGAGGTTGCGAGTGTTCGTGGAGTGAGATAGCGGGGGCAGGTAGAGTCCACCGGCGTGCACCTCAAGGCCCTGACCCTTCGCGGGTTCAAGTCGTTCGCCTCGGCGACCACGCTCCGGTTCGAACCGGGGATCACGTGTGTCGTCGGACCGAACGGCTCGGGCAAGTCCAACGTCGTGGACGCGCTCAGCTGGGTCATGGGCGAGCAGGGCGCCAAGTCGCTGCGCGGCGGCAAGATGGAGGACGTCATCTTCGCCGGCACCACGGGGCGTCCGCCGCTGGGCCGTGCCGAGGTGTCCCTGACCATCGACAACTCCGACGGGGCGCTGCCCATCGAGTACGCCGAGGTCACCATCACGCGGATCATGTTCCGCAACGGCGGCAGCGAGTACCAGATCAACGGTGACACCTGCCGTCTTCTGGACATCCAGGAACTGCTCTCCGACTCGGGCATCGGCCGCGAGATGCACGTCATCGTCGGACAGGGCCAGCTCGACTCCGTGCTGCACGCGGACCCGATGGGCCGCAGGGCCTTCATCGAAGAGGCCGCGGGCGTGCTGAAGCACCGCAAGCGCAAGGAGAAGGCGCTGCGCAAGCTGGACGCGATGCAGGCCAACCTCGCGCGCGTGCAGGACCTCACCGACGAGCTGCGACGCCAGCTGAAGCCGCTCGGCCGTCAGGCGGCGGTCGCGCGCCGGGCCGCTGTCATCCAGGCGGATCTGCGCGATGCCCGCCTGCGGCTGCTCGCCGACGACCTCGTACGACTGCGCGAGGCACTGAAGGCCGAGATCGCCGACGAGGCGGCCCTGAAGGAGCGCAAGGAAGCCGCCGAGCAGGAGCTGAAGAAGGCGCTGCAGCGGGAGGCGCTGCTGGAGGACGAGGTACGCCGGCTCACGCCGCGCCTCCAGCGGGCCCAGCAGACCTGGTACGAGCTGTCGCAGCTGGCCGAACGGGTGCGGGGCACCGTTTCGCTGGCGGAGGCCAGGGTCAAGAGCGCCACCTCCGCGCCCCCCGAGGAGCGGCGCGGCCGCGACCCTGAGGACATGGAGCGCGAGGCCGCCCGCATCCGTGAGCAGGAGGCCGAGCTCGAGGCGGCGCTCGAGGCGGCCCAGCGGGCGCTCGACGACACGGTCGCCCACCGCGCCGAGCTGGAGCGCGAGCTCGCTGTCGAGGAACGCCGGCTGAAGGACGTCGCCCGCGCCATCGCCGACCGCCGCGAGGGCCTGGCCCGTCTCTCCGGCCAGGTCAACGCGGCCCGCTCGCGCGCGGCGTCGGCCCAGGCCGAGATCGACCGGCTGGCCGCCGCCCGCGACGAGGCACAGGAGCGCGCCGCCGGGGCCCAGGAGGAGTACGAGGCCCTGAAGGCCGAGGTCGACGGCCTCGACGCCGACGACGTGGAGCTGTCGGAGCAGCACGAGGCGGCCAGGCAGCAGCTCACCGAGGCCGAGTCCACGTTGAGCGAGGCCCGCGAGGCCGCCACCGCCGCCGAACGCAGGCGCGCCGCGACCCAGGCGCGCCACGAGGCGCTGGCGCTGGGCCTCAGGCGCAAGGACGGCACCGGCATACTGCTCGGCGCCCGGGACCGGCTCACCGGAGTCCTCGGTCCGGCGGCGGAGTTGCTGACGGTGGCCCCGGGCTACGAGGTATCCCTGGCCGCCGCCTTCGGCGCGGCAGCGGACGCGATCGCCGTGACGACCCCGGCATCGGCGGCCGAGGCGATCAGACTGCTGCGCAAACAGGACGGAGGCCGCGCGGCCCTCCTTCTGTCCCTCCCCCCGGAGGACTCGCCCGGCGCCCCTGCACCGGCGAACGGCCACCCGTCCGGATCGGGCACGCCGGGCGGCGTGGCCCCTGCCCCGGATGCCGCCGGCGGCCCGGGTCGGACCGCTGCCGAGGGTGCCGCCGGTACGTGGGCGGCCGGGGCCGGTTCGCCGGGTGGGGACGTGGCCGGCCTCGGCGGAGGGCCGGGGGACGGCCGCTCGGGCGGTGCGGGCTTTGACCCGGACGCGGGCCGGAGTGGTGCCGAGGGCGCCGCGAGTACGTGGGCGGCCGGGGCCGGTTCGCGGAGCGGGAACGTGGCCGACCTCGGCCGTGGGCCGGGGGACGGCCGCCCGGGCGGTGACGTGAACGCTGCCCCCTATGCCGTCGGCGGCCCGGGTCGGACGGGTGCCGAAGGCGCCCTGGGACCGTCGGCGGACGGGAACGGTGCGGCGGCCGGTCCCGTGGAAGTGCCTGGGAGCAGCCGCCCCGCCCAAGTGCCCTTCGCGGCCGACCTCGTTCGTGGACCCGTCGAACTCATGCCCGCCGTACGCCGGCTGCTGCGCGGGATCGTCGTCGTGGGGACGCTCGAGGACGCCGAGGATCTGGTCTACGCCCACCCCGGGCTGACGGCCGTCACCGCCGAGGGCGACCTGCTCGGTGCGCACTTCGCGCACGGTGGGTCGGCCGGCGCGCCCAGCCTCCTCGAGGTGCAGGCGTCCGTGGACGAGGCCGCCGCCGAGCTGGCCGAGCTGGCGGTGCGGTGCGAGGAGCTGTCCGAGGCGCAGCGGGTCGCGGCCGAGCGGCGCAGGGACTCGGCCGCGCTGGTGGAGGAGCTGGGGGAGCGGCGCCGGGCCGCCGACCGGGAGAAATCGGCCGTGGCCCAGCAGCTCGGCCGGCTCGCCGGGCAGGCGCGGGGAGCGGCGGGGGAGGCCGAGCGGTCGGCCGCGGCGGCCGCACGCGCGCAGGAAGCGCTGGAGAAGGCCGTACAGGAGGCCGAGGAACTGGCCGAACGGCTGGCCGTGGCCGAGGAGATGCCGGTGGAGGAGGAGCCGGACACCTCGGTGCGGGACCGGCTCGCGGCCGACGGCGCCAACGCGCGGCAGACCGAGATGGAGGCCCGGCTTCAGGCACGTACGCACGAGGAGCGGGTCAAGGGGCTCGCCGGACGCGCCGACTCCCTGGACCGGGCAGCCCGCGCGGAGCGCGAGGCGCGCGCGCGTGCGGAGCAGCGGCGGGCCCGGCTGCGGCACGAGGCCGCCGTCGCCGAGGCCGTCGCCTCCGGTGCCCGGCAGCTGCTCGCCCATGTCGAGGTGTCCCTGGGCAGGGCCGAGCGGGAGCGCGCCGCCGCCGAGGCGGCCAAGGCCCTGCGCGAGCAGGAGCTGACCGCCGCCCGCAACGCGGGGCGTGAACTCAAGGCCGAGCTCGACAAGTTGACGGATTCAGTTCACCGGGGCGAGGTACTCGGCGCCGAGAAGCGGCTGCGGATCGAGCAGCTGGAGGCCAAGGCGCTGGAGGAGCTGGGTGTCGAACCGGCGGGGCTCATGGCGGAGTACGGCCCGCACCAGCTCGTGCCGCCCTCGCTCCCCGCCGAGGGCGAGGAACTGCCCGAGGACCCCGAGCACCCGCGCAACCGGCCCAGGCCCTTCGTGCGCGCCGAGCAGGAGAAGCGGCTCAAGGCCGCCGAGCGGGCGTACCAGCAGCTGGGCAAGGTCAACCCGCTGGCGCTGGAGGAGTTCGCGGCGCTGGAGGAGCGGCACAAGTTCCTCAGCGAGCAGCTGGAGGACCTGAAGAAGACCCGCGCCGACCTGCTGCAGGTGGTGAAGGAGGTCGACGAGCGCGTGGAGCAGGTGTTCACGGAGGCCTACCGGGACACCGCCCGCGAGTTCGAGGGCGTCTTCAGCCGGTTGTTCCCGGGCGGCGAGGGACGGCTCGTCCTCACCGACCCCGACAACATGCTCACCACGGGCGTGGACGTCGAGGCCCGGCCGCCGGGCAAGAAGGTCAAGCGGCTTTCCCTGCTGTCGGGCGGCGAGCGGTCACTGACCGCCGTGGCGCTGCTGGTGTCGATCTTCAAGGCCCGGCCGAGCCCGTTCTACGTCATGGACGAGGTCGAGGCCGCCCTGGACGACACCAACCTCCAGCGGCTGATCCGGATCATGCAGGAGCTGCAGGAGGCCTCGCAGCTGATCGTGATCACGCACCAGAAGCGCACGATGGAGGTCGCCGACGCGCTCTACGGCGTCTCCATGCAGGGCGACGGTGTGTCGAAGGTCATCTCCCAGCGCCTTCGCTGACCCGTGTGGTCTGCATCTATCCCGACCTGCGCTTCTTGATTGCTTCAGTTCTTGAAGGCAACCCGCCATGTCGCCTCCTCAAACTCACATGTCTTCACCTATTGACTTCGAAACTTGAAGACATAGTCTCTGCAACGTTGCTTTTACCTTCAGGTCTCACCTGTAAGGGCTGACCCCCCACGTCGGCAGCGCTGCCGGCGGCCCGAGGAGTTGTACACGTGACCAGCACAGCGCAGGCGCCTCAGTCAGGAGCCAGGACGGCTCACCCCGAACATCTCGGGCACGTCATCTTCATCGCGGCGGCGGCCGCCATGGGCGGTTTCCTCTTCGGCTACGACAGCTCCGTGATCAACGGCGCCGTCGAGGCCATCCGCGGCCGTTACGACATCGGCTCGGCGGCCCTCGCCCAGGTCATCGCGGTCGCCCTGATCGGCTGTGCCATCGGTGCCGCGACCGCCGGCCGCATAGCCGACCGGATCGGCCGCATCCGCTGCATGCAGATAGCCGCCGTGCTGTTCACGATCAGTGCCGTCGGCTCCGCGCTGCCCTTCGCGCTGTGGGACCTCGCCTTCTGGCGCATCGTCGGCGGCTTCGCCATCGGCATGGCCTCCGTCATCGGCCCGGCCTACATCGCCGAAGTCGCCCCGCCCGCCTACCGCGGCCGCCTCGGCTCCTTCCAGCAGGCCGCGATCGTCGTCGGCATCGCCATCTCGCAGCTGGTCAACTGGGGTCTGCTGAACGCCGCCGGCGGCGACCAGCGCGGTCACCTGATGGGCCTGGAGGCCTGGCAGGTCATGCTCGGCGTCATGGTGATCCCGGCCGTCCTCTACGGCATGCTCTCCTTCGCGATCCCGGAGTCCCCGCGCTTCCTGCTCTCCGTCGGCAAGCGGGACCGCGCCAAGGAGATCCTCGCCGAGGTCGAGGGCAAGGAAGTGGACCTCGACGCCCGCGTCGCCGAGATCGAGCACGCGATGACGAGCGAGCACAAGTCCACGTTCAAGGACCTGCTCGGCGGCGGCTTCTTCTTCAGGCCGATCGTCTGGATCGGCATCGGCCTGTCCGTCTTCCAGCAGTTCGTCGGCATCAACGTCGCGTTCTACTACTCCTCGACGCTGTGGCAGTCGGTCGGTGTCGACCCGGCGGACTCGTTCTTCTACTCCTTCACGACCTCGATCATCAACATCGTGGGCACCGTCATCGCGATGATCTTCGTGGACCGCGTCGGCCGCAGGCCGCTCGCGCTCATCGGCTCGGTCGGCATGGCCGTCGGCCTCGCGCTGGAGGCCTGGGCCTTCTCCTCCCACCTGGTGGACGGCAAGCTGCCCGCCACCCAGGGCTGGGTGGCCCTGATCGCCGCCCACGTGTTCGTCCTCTTCTTCGCCCTGTCCTGGGGTGTGGTCGTCTGGGTCATGCTCGGCGAGATGTTCCCGAACAAGATCCGCGCCGCCGCCCTGGGCGTGGCCGCCGCGGCGCAGTGGATCGCCAACTGGGCCATCACCGCGAGCTTCCCGTCGCTGGCCGACTGGAACCTGTCCGGCACCTACGTGATCTACACGGTCTTCGCCGCGCTCTCCATCCCGTTCGTCCTGAAGTTCGTCAAGGAGACGAAGGGCAAGGCGCTGGAGGAGATGGGCTGAGCAGCCCCGTGAACTCGGGGAGAAGGGCCAAGTCCCCGCTGCCCTCTCCTCGTACCCCCCGCCGCCCCCGCTCCGGCCACTGCCCGGACCGGGGGCGGCGGTCCCGTACCCGCCGATCGCCGCGACCGGGTCCGGGCGGGCGCGCGGCAGCGCGATCCCGGGTCAGTCGCCCAGCGCCGGAAGCACCCGCTCCGTGAACAGCCGCAGGCTCCGCCACCCCTCCGCCACCGGCATCCCACCGGCCAGCGGATGCAGTACGAGACTGTCCGCGCCCAGCGCCGCACACTGCTCCGGTGTGAGGATCCGGTACACGCCCTCGGTGCGCAGCTCGTCCACCGTCGTGGCCGCCGACCGCACGGCCGAGCGGATCTCCCCCGACTGCCAGGAGGCGTACGTCCGGGCCTCGTGCAGGAAGTGCTCGCCGTACTCGGACCACGCCCGGTCCGGGTCCTCGGCGAGGTGCAGCAGCGGGGTCTCGGCGGCCGGCATCATCGTCCAGCCCTCGGTGCCGTACTCGGCGAGCCGCTCCTTGTAATACGCCTCCAGCTCCGGCAGGTGCGCGCTCGGGAAGAACGGCAGGCCGAGCCGGGCGGCCCGGCGGGCGGCTGCCCGGGAGGAACCTCCGACCAGCAGCAGGGGATGCGGATCGGTGTACGGGCGCGGGGTGAGCCGTACCGTACGGCCCCGGTACTCGAACTCCTCGCCGGTCCAGGCCTTCAGCAGCGTCTCCAGCAGCTCGTCCTGCAGCCGGCCCCGCCGCTTCCAGTCCACGTCGAACAGGGCGTACTCCTCGGGCCGGTAGCCGATCCCGGCCACCGTCACCAGGCGCCCGCCGCTGAGCAGATCCAGCACCGCCATCTCCTCCGCCAGCCGCAGCGGATCGTGCAGCGGGCCGATCACGGCCGACACCGTCACCGCGATGTTCCGGGTCGCCCCGAACACCGCGCCCGCGAAGGCGAACGGCGAGGGCAGCCAGTTGTTGGCGGCGCCGTGGTGCTCCTCGGTCTGCACCGTGCTGATCCCGTGCTCGTCGGCGTACGCGGCCATCTCCAGGGCGGCCCGGTAGCGGCCGGAGAGCGCGGCGGGGGTGGCGCCGGGAGCGACGAGGTTGAAACGTACGACCGTGACGGGCATGGGAAGTCCCCCTCCGGTGCGGCTCGATGGAGGGGGACGGTAGCTGACGGGATGTCAGATTGCCATGGCCGCGACACGTGCCTGCCGCGGCCGGTCTACACGCCCGCGGTCGCGGGCTCCTCGGCGGGCTCGGCGGCCTTCGCCGGGGCCGTCACCGCCGGCTTCGGCAGTGCCAGGTACAGCAGGCCGGAGATCACGACGGTGGCGACCCAGCCGAGGCCGTACTCGCCGACGACGTTGTTCTTGGCCAGCGGGCCGGTGAACCAGTCCGAGGTGGTGAACATCAGGCCCGCCACCAGTCCGATCGCCCAGGCGGCGACCGCGGCGGGGGAGAAGCCGCCCCGGTACCAGTAGGCGCTGGTGCGCGTGGTGTCCGTCATGGCCCGGCCGTCGTACTCCGTGCGGCGCAGCATGTCGGCGCCGAACACGCCGACCCAGGCGGAGAACGCCACCGCCAGCAGGGAGAGGAAGGCGATGAAGGAGCCCATGAAGCTCGTCGCCACCAGCATCAGCACGCCGCCGAAGGCCAGCGAGATCACTGCGTTGACCGAGACCGCCCAGTGCCGGGGCACCCGGAAACCGAGGGTCTGCGCGGTGAAGCCCGCCGAGTACATCGACATCGAGTTGATCAGCAGCATGCCGATCAGCGCGATCAGCAGGTACGGCACCGCGATCCACGTCGGCAGGATCTCGCCGAGGAAGGACACGGGGTCGGAGGCCGAGGCCAGGTCGGGCGTGGAGACCGCCATCACCGCACCCATGAGGACCATCGGCAGCACGACGATCCCGGCGCCGCCCACCGCCGTGCCCACGATCGCCTTCGACGACGCCGTGCGCGGCAGGTAGCGGGTGAAGTCCGGCGCCGACGGGATCCAGCTGACGCCGCCCGCGGCGATCATGCCGATACCGGTGATCACCGCGGCCGTCGAACCGGCGCCGTGGTCCGTCACCTTCGACCAGTCGGAGTTCACGGCCAGGTACACCAGGACCAGGACCGAGAAGACGCCGAAGAAATAGGTCGCGTACTTGTTGCACTTCTGGACGGCGTTGATGCCCAGCCCGGAGATCGCGAAGGTCGCGACGACGAAGACCAGCAGCATCACCATGTCCAGCACGCTGTTCGCCTTGATGCCACCCACGATGTCGAGAATGGTGAGCATCGCGTAGGCGCCGGTCACCGCGTTGATCGTCTCCCAGCCCCAGCGGGCGACCCAGATCAGCGCACCGGGCAGCAGATTGCCGCGCTGCCCGAACACCGCGCGCGACAGCGCCATGCCGGGCGCCCCGCCCCGCTTGCCCGCGATGCCGATCAGCCCGACCAGGCCGTACGACACGATCGGCGCCGCGACCGCGACGACGAGCGCCTGCCAGATGTTCAGGTGGTACGCCACCACCAGGCTCGCGCCCATGGTGAGCAGCAGCACGCTGATGTTGGCGCCGACCCAGGTCGGGAACAGCTCCCGGGTTCTGGCGGTGCGCTCGTCATCGGGTACCTGTTCGATGCCGCGTGTCTCGAGAGCGCCGTCGGTCTCGGCTGTCTTGCGCATGAAGAGAGTGCCCTAGGGGTGGGGAACGGGGGACGTGGGGACTCTACGCGCGTCGATGGAGCTCGTGCCATCGTGCTTTGATCTGACTCGCACCTGATGGCGCCCTTTGTCCATCGGAGGAAGCGACAAGCAGGGTTCCGTGGCAACCCATGGCCGATACTGGACGGGTTATGGAAACCGTCATCCTTGCTGTAGTCATCGCCGTGGTCGTGCTCGGCGCGCTCGGCGGGCTCATCATCGGCAGCCGGCGCAGGAAGCCGCTGCCCCCGCCGCCGCCCGCCGCGCCCGACATCACCGCGCCCCCGGCCGAGCCGCACGTCGGCGACGAGGCCGAGACACCGCGCGACGAACCGCGCCGGACGATCGAGGAGGTGGATCTCCCGGGCGGCCCCGCACCGGTCGTCGTGGAGGAGCCGCCGCCCGTCGGCCCCGGCCTCGAAGCTCCCGAGATCGAGATCCCGGAGCCCACCGCCGGGCGGCTGGTCCGCCTGCGCGCCCGCCTGTCACGCTCGCAGACGGCCCTGGGCAAGGGCCTGCTCACGCTGCTGTCCCGCGAGCACCTCGATGAGGACACCTGGGAGGAGATCGAGGACACGCTGCTCACCGCCGACGTCGGCGTACAGCCGACCCAGGAGCTGGTCGAGCGGCTGCGCGAGCGCGTGAAGGTGCTCGGCACCCGTACGCCCACGGAGCTGCGCGGCCTGCTGCGCGACGAGCTGCTCAAACTGGTCGGCACCGAGGCCGACCGCACCGTGAAGACCGAGCCCGAGGACCGCAAGCCCGGCATCGTGATGGTCGTCGGCGTCAACGGCACCGGCAAGACCACCACCACGGGCAAGCTCGCCCGTGTCCTGGTCGCCGACGGCCGTACCGTCGTGCTCGGCGCCGCCGACACCTTCCGTGCCGCCGCCGCCGACCAGCTCCAGACCTGGGGCGAGCGCGTCGGTGCCTACACCGTGCGCGGTCCCGAGGCCGGCGACCCCGCCTCCGTCGCCTTCGACGCGGTCAAGGAAGGCAAGGAGATGGGGGTCGACGTCGTCCTCATCGACACCGCCGGCCGCCTGCACACCAAGACCGGCCTCATGGACGAGCTGGGCAAGGTCAAGCGGGTCGTGGAGAAGCACGCGCCGCTGGACGAGGTGCTGCTGGTCCTGGACGCCACCACCGGGCAGAACGGCCTGGTGCAGGCCCGGGTGTTCGCCGAGGTCGTGGACATCACCGGCATCGTGCTGACCAAGCTGGACGGCACGGCGAAGGGCGGCATCGTGGTCGCGGTCCAGCGGGAGCTGGGCGTGCCGGTCAAGCTGATCGGGCTCGGCGAGGGCGCGGACGACCTGGCGCCGTTCGAGCCGGAGGCGTTCGTGGACGCCCTGATCGGTGACTGAGCAGCCAGGAAATCTACTCGCCTCCGTGAAGAAGCGCCCGCCTCCCAAGGTGCAGTTGGGGGACGGGCGCTTCGCCCTGTACGGCTACGGAGTGGTCATGCCCCGCGCCCGCGACCGGTGCGCCACGTACGCCAGCGTGCCGAGCAGCAGCCGGGCCGTCGGCGGCCGGGTCGCCGAGTCCAGGGCCGGCGGGCGCAGCCAGCGCACCGGGCCGAGGCCGCCCCGGTCGGAGGGCGGGGCGGTGATGCACGTGCCCGGGCCGAGACCGCGCAGGTCCAGGGCGGTCGCGTCGTCCCAGCCCATGCGGTAGAGCAGCTGGGGCAGCTCGGCGGCGGCCCCGGGGGCGACGAAGAAGTGGGCGCGGCCGTCCGGTGTCGCGGTGACCGGGCCCAGCGGGAGCCCCATCCGTTCGAGGCGGACCAGGGCGCGACGGCCGGCGGGCTCGGCGACCTCGATGACGTCGAACGCGCGGCCGACGGGCAGCATCACGGAGGCACCCGGGAACTCGGACCAGGCCTTGGTCACCTCGACCAGCGTGGCCCCGGCCGGCACCTGGGGCGCGAAGTCCAGTGGGTGCGCGCCCGGCTCGGGGCAGTCCGGACGCCCGCAGGAGCAGACGCCCGCGGCGGCCCTCGCGCCCGGCACCACGTCCCAGGCCCACAGCCCGGTGAACTCGGCGACGGCGGTGCACTCCGACGAGCGGCCGCGCCGACGCGTACCGGAGCGGATCTCGCGGATGCCGCCGATCGTGAAGCCCATGCCCCCTCCAACGGGTCCAGCGCGCCGGTGGTTACGACACGGAGCGAGACGGAAGCGGAACGTGACGCTACGGCTCCGACTTCCCTCACTCACGCAAGGACAAGGCGGCGCTCGGCGGCACCACGGGTGGCGCACCGGAGCCCGTGCGCGCCCCTGCGCGCATCACTCCACCCACTTCCGGCCGTCCTATGTCAAGTGAATCGCGAGGAGGCGACCGTGAGTTCATTCGAAGGGGTGGCGAATGGTGGCGTTTCACGGATCGCCATGGCTGGGGCAGTGATCGTAGGATTACTGTGAGTGTGCGAGGTCTGAAGGCACATGCACCCGTGGGTATGCCGGAGGCAAGTCGTCAGCTCGTTCGAAGGGTGAGAACCGGCGGACGGGAGGCCGTATTTACCGGCATTCTGATAGGGCTTGGCGCAGTCGGCGACAAGTGGTCTCAGGGATGGGGGCGTTCCAGTGGGCGGCAACGGCGGTAGCGGGACGAACGCTGACAAGCGCCCCAACGAGCTGCTGGGCTCGTGGTTCGTGCGCAGCGGCTGGTCCAAGGGCGAGCTGGCCCGTCAGGTGAACCGCAGGGCACGCCAGTTGGGCGCCAACCACATCTCCACCGACACCTCACGGGTGCGCCGCTGGCTGGACGGGGAGAACCCGCGCGAGCCGATCCCGCGGATCCTCTCCGAGCTGTTCTCCGAGCGCTTCGGCTGCGTCGTGTCCATCGAGGACCTCGGCCTGCGCGCAGCACGCCAGTCACCCTCCGCGTCCGGAGTCGACCTGCCCTGGACGGGCCCGCAGACGGTGGCCCTGCTCGGCGAGTTCTCGCGCAGCGACCTGATGCTGGCGCGGCGCGGCTTCCTCGGGACCTCGCTCGCCCTGTCCGCGGGCCCGTCCCTCATCGAGCCCATGCAGCGCTGGCTGGTGCCGACGCCCACCTCGCAGGTCCCGCCCGAGCCCGAGCCGTTCCTCGAGTCCCGCAGGCCCGGCCGGCTGTCCAAGCCCGAGCTCGACCTGCTGGAGTCCACCACGCGGATGTTCCGCCAGTGGGACGCCCAGTGCGGCGGCGGCCTGCGCCGCAAGGCGGTCGTCGGCCAGCTGCACGAGGTCACCGATCTCCTCCAGGAGCCCCAGCCCGAGGCCACCACCGGCAAGCTCTTCAAGGTGGCCGCAGAACTGGCCGAACTCGCGGGCTGGATGTCGTACGACGTCGGACTCCAGCCCACCGCGCAGAAGTACTTCGTCCTCGCCCTGCACGCCGCCAAGGAGGCCGGCGACAAACCGCTCGGCTCCTACATCCTCTCCAGCATGAGCCGCCAGATGATCCATCTGGGCCGGCCCGACGACGCCCTGGAGCTGATCCACCTCGCGCAGTACGGCAGCCGCGACTGCGCGAGCCCGCGCACCCAGTCCATGCTGTATGCGATGGAGGCCCGCGCCTACGCGAACATGGGCCAGCCCGGCAAGTGCAAGCGGGCGGTCAGGATGGCCGAGGACACCTTCGCCGAGGCCGACGAGTGGGACGAGCCGGACCCCGACTGGATCCGCTTCTTCTCCGAGGCCGAGCTGTACGGGGAGAACTCCCACTCATTCCGCGACCTCGCCTACGTCGCCGGACGCAGCCCCACCTACGCCTCGCTGGCCGAGCCGCTGATGCAGCGGGCCGTGGAGCTGTTCGCCAAGGACAGCGAGCACCAGCGGTCGTACGCGCTGAACCTGATCGGTATGGCCACCGTGCACCTGCTCCGGCGCGAGCCCGAGCGCAGCACGGACTACGCCTCGCAGGCCATGGAGATCGCCAGGAAGGTCCGCTCCGAGCGTGTGAACACTCGTATTCGAAAGACGGTCGACACGGCCGTGCGCGACTTCGGCGACCTCACCTCCGTGGCCGACCTCACCGACAAGCTCGCCGTCGACCTGCCGGAGACCGCCGAGGCCGTCTGAGCACCGCAGGACACGCATGCCCCGGCCGCGGCCGGTCCTCCCGAACTGCCCGACTCGGCTCCCCCATGCCAGGTCATCGAGAGGCCCGCCGCGGCCGGCTTTTCCGTGCCCGGAGAAGGTTGCGCCACGATAACGATCCGGCGGCCGGACATCCCGCACTTCACCGACGCGTAACACACAGGGCGCCTTCGTCACCCCGGCGAAACAACGAGGGGCTTCCACCGAAACCGCGCTGCGTCAGTCTCATGGCGCATAACCGGCCCGCCCCTCAACCGACCGGACCGCTCAGGCACCGCCCGCACGGGGCCGTACAACCGACGAGGAGACGCCGATGGCACCAGCCATCACGCTTGCCGCGGAGGCACCCAAGCTGTCGTCCGCGAACACAGGCTTCATGCTCATCTGTTCCGCCCTGGTGCTCCTCATGACCCCGGGCCTGGCCTTCTTCTACGGAGGCATGGTCCGCGTCAAGAGCACCCTCAACATGCTGATGATGAGTTTCATCAGCATGGGCATCGTCACCATTCTCTGGGTGCTCTACGGCTTCTCCCTCGCCTTCGGCACGAACAACAGCCTCATCGGCTGGAACTCCGACTGGTTCGGCCTCAGCAACATCGGGCTGACGGAGCTGTGGGACGGCTACACCATCCCGATCTTCGTCTTCATGGTCTTCCAGCTGATGTTCGCCATCATCACGCCGGCCCTGATAAGCGGCGCCCTCGCCGACCGGGTCAAGTTCTCGGCGTGGTCGCTGTTCGTCGTCCTGTGGGCCACGATCGTCTACGTGCCGGTCGCCCACTGGGTCTGGGGTGCCGACGGCTGGGCCTACAAGCTCGGCGTGATCGACTTCGCCGGTGGTACCGCGGTCCACATCAACGCCGGTGCCGGAGCCCTCGGCGTGATCCTGGTCATCGGCAAGCGCGTCGGCTTCAAGAAGGACCCGATGCGCCCGCACAGCCTCCCGCTGGTGATGCTCGGCGCCGGTCTGCTGTGGTTCGGCTGGTTCGGCTTCAACGCCGGCTCCTGGCTCGGCAACGACGACGGCGTGGGCGCGCTGATGTTCGTGAACACGCAGGTCGCGACCGCTGCCGCCATGCTGGCCTGGCTCGCCTACGAGAAGATCCGGCACGGCGCGTTCACCACCCTAGGCGCCGCCTCCGGCGCGGTCGCCGGCCTGGTCGCGATCACCCCGTCCGGTGGCGCGGTCTCCCCGCTCGGCGCGATCGCCGTCGGTGCCATCGCCGGTGTCGCCTGCGCCGCCGCCGTCGGCCTGAAGTTCAGGTTCGGCTACGACGACTCGCTCGACGTCGTCGGCGTCCACATGGTCGGCGGCATCATCGGCTCCCTGCTCATCGGCTTCTTCGCCACCGGCAAGGGCCAGTCCACCGCGACCGGCGTCTTCTACGGCGACCACTCCTTCAGCCAGCTGTGGAAGCAGTGCGCCGGTGTCGGCGCGGTCCTCGCCTACTCCCTGATCGTCTCCGCGATCCTCGCCTTCCTGCTGGACAAGACCATCGGGATGCGGGTCACCGAGGACCACGAGATCTCCGGCATCGACCAGGCCGAGCACGCCGAGACCGCATACGACTTCAGCGGCGCGGGCGGCGGAGTCATCGGCTCTGCCGCGGCCGCCCCGTCCCTGGCCGCC
This sequence comes from Streptomyces sp. NPDC044061, assembly GCF_056434305.1. Taxonomy (NCBI): domain Bacteria; kingdom Bacillati; phylum Actinomycetota; class Actinomycetes; order Kitasatosporales; family Streptomycetaceae; genus Streptomyces; species Streptomyces sp. NPDC044061. Next base: position 225,660 of record NZ_JBWKFL010000016.1, read on the forward strand.
GCGCAGAACAAGAAGGTGGATGCATGAAGCTCATCACCGCGGTCGTGAAGCCCCACCGGCTCGACGAGATCAAGGAGGCCCTCCAGGCCTTCGGCGTCCACGGGCTGACGGTCACCGAGGCAAGCGGTTACGGTCGTCAGCGGGGCCACACCGAGGTCTACCGCGGTGCCGAGTACACCGTCGACCTGGTCCCCAAGATCCGCATCGAGGTACTGGCCGAGGACGACGACGCCGAGCAGCTGATCGAGGTCGTCGTCAAGGCGGCCCGCACCGGCAAGATCGGCGACGGCAAGGTCTGGTCGCTGCCGGTCGAGACGGCCGTACGGGTCCGCACCGGCGAGCGCGGCCCGGACGCGCTCTGACACGACAGAAGAACGGGAGTCGCTGGGTGACGGGTACGGATGTGCTGAACGAAGCGGAAGACTCGGGACCCAGCGGCTACGCGGCGGCCCGGCTGCGCCTCCTCACCGAGGGGGAGCGGTCCGGGCCGCCGCGCCGTGCCGCGCTCGCCGAGCTGACCGACAACTGGCTCGCCGGCCTGTTCACCGCGGCGGCCGAGGGGCTCAAGGGCGTCTCGCTCGTCGCAGTCGGCGGCTACGGCCGCGGCGAGCTGTCCCCGCGCAGCGACCTGGACCTGCTGCTGCTCCACGACGGGAGCGACCCCGACGCGGTCGCCGCCCTGGCCGACCGCCTCTGGTACCCCGTCTGGGACCTCGGCCTCGACCTCGACCACTCCGTGCGCACCCCGGCCGAGGCCCGCAAGACGGCCGGAGAGGATTTGAAAGTCCAACTCGGCCTCCTGGACGCCCGCCACCTCACCGGCGACCTCGGTCTCACCGCCGGACTGCGTACCGCCGTCCTGGCCGACTGGCGCAACCAGGCGCCCAAGCGCCTCCCCGAGCTCCAGGAGCTCTGCGCCGAACGTGCCGAACGCCAGGGCGAGCTGCAGTACCTCCTGGAACCCGACCTCAAGGAGGCCCGCGGCGGCCTGCGGGACGCCACCGCCCTGCGCGCCGTGGCCGCCTCCTGGCTGGCCGACGCCCCGCGCGAGGGCCTCGCGGACGCCCGTCGGCGCCTGCTCGACGTGCGGGACGCCCTGCACCTGGCCACCGGCCGGTCCACCGACCGGCTCGCCCTGCAGGAGCAGGACCAGGTGGCGGCCGAGCTGGACCTGCTGGACGCCGACACCCTGCTGCGGCAGGTGTACGAAGCGGCGCGCGTGATCTCGTACGCCAGTGATGTCACCTGGCGCGAGGTGGGGCGCGTGCTGCGCTCACGCGCCGTGCGTCCGCGCCTGCGCGCCATGCTGGGCGGCGGCAAGCCGGTCGCCGAGCGCTCCCCGCTGGCCGAGGGCGTGGTGGAGCAGGACGGCGAGGTGGTGCTCGCGCGCACCGCACGCCCCGAACGCGACCCCGTGCTCCCCTTGCGTGCCGCGGCCGCCGCCGCGCAGGCCGGACTCCCGCTCTCCCTGCACGCCGTACGGCGCATGGCCGCCACCGCACGCCCCCTGCCCGCGCCCTGGCCCGCCGAGGCACGCGAACAGCTGGTCACCCTCCTCGGATCAGGCCGTCCGACCCTCGACGTCTGGGAGGCCCTGGAGGCGGAAGGCCTGATCAGCGGGCTCCTGCCCGACTGGGAGCGGGTCCGCTGCCGCCCGCAGCGCAACGCCGTCCACATCTGGACCGTGGACCGGCACCTGATCGAGACGGCGGTCCGCGCCTCCGAGCTGACCCGCCGGGTCAGCCGCCCCGACCTGCTCCTCGTCTCCGCCCTGCTGCACGACATCGGCAAGGGCTGGCCGGGCGACCACTCCGTGGCCGGCGAGATCATCGCCAAGGACGTGGCCGCGCGGATCGGCTTCGACCGCGCGGACGTCGCCATCCTGTCGACGCTCGTACGGCACCATCTGCTGCTGATCGAGACGGCCACCCGGCGCGACCTGGACGACCCCGCGACGGTCCGCTCGGTCGCCGAGGCCGTCGGCACGCAGAGCACCCTCGAACTGCTGCACGCCCTCACCGAGGCGGACGCCCTCGCCACCGGCCCCGCGGCCTGGTCGTCCTGGCGCGGCTCCCTCGTCGCCGACCTGGTGCGGCGCGCCTCCGCCGTCCTCGCCGGGGACGCCCCCGCCGAACCCGAGCCCGCCGCGCCCACGGCCGAGCAGGAGCGTCTGGCCATCGAGGCCTTCCGCACCGGCAGCCCGGTCCTCGCGCTGCGTGCCCAGCCGGAACCGCCGGCCGAGGACGAGCCCTCCGGCGAGCCCGAGCCGCTCGGTGTGGAGCTGGTCATCGCCGTACCCGACCAGCCCGCCGTGCTGCCCGCGGTCGCCGGCGTCCTCGCCGTGCACCGCCTGACCGTCCGCACGGCCGAGCTGCGCGCCCTGCGCCTGCCCGACGACGTCGACGACGGCTCGGTCCTGCTGCTGAACTGGCGGGTCGCTGCCGAGTACGGCTCCCTGCCGCAGGCCACCCGGCTGCGCGCGGACCTGGTCCGCGCCCTGGACGGCTCGCTCGACATCGCCGGACGCCTGGCCGAGCGGGACGCGGCCTACCCGCGCCGCCGCGGCTGGGTGGCCCCGCCCCCGCGCGTGAGGGTGGCCCCGGCGGCCTCCCACCACGCCACGGTGATCGAGGTGCGGACCCAGGACGCCCCCGGACTGCTGTACCGCATCGGGATGGCCCTGGAGAAGGCCGGCGTACGGGTGCGCAGCATGCACGTCAGCACCCTCGGCGCCAACGCGGTCGACGCGTTCTACGTCACCACCGGCACGGGCGCGCCCCTGCCGGCGGAGGACGCGGCATCGCTGGCCCGGGTACTCGAGGAGACCCTGCGGGGGTGACCCTGCCCCGGTCGGTTCACCGCCGGGATACCCTGGAGGGCGATTCCCTGAAGCCATCACCGACCCCGAGGACCGCGAGCGCCGTGTTCGACACTCTCTCCGATCGCCTGTCAGCGACTTTCAAGAACCTGCGCGGCAAGGGACGGCTCTCCGAGGCGGACGTCGACGCCACCGCACGTGAGATCCGTATCGCGCTCCTCGAGGCGGACGTGGCACTGCCCGTCGTCCGCTCCTTCATCAAGAACGTGAAGGAGCGCGCGCTCGGCGTCGAGGTCTCCAGGGCGCTGAACCCGGCCCAGCAGGTCCTGAAGATCGTCAACGAGGAACTGGTCACCATCCTCGGCGGCGAGACCCGGCGGCTGCGCTTCGCCAAGCAGCCGCCCACCGTGATCATGCTGGCGGGTCTGCAGGGTGCCGGTAAGACCACCCTCGCGGGCAAGCTCGGCAAGTGGCTGAAGGACCAGGGCCACTCGCCGCTGCTGGTCGCCGCCGACCTCCAGCGCCCCAACGCCGTCAACCAGCTGAGCGTCGTCGCCGAGCGCGCCGGCGTCGCCGTCTACGCCCCGGAGCCGGGCAACGGCGTGGGCGACCCGGTCAAGGTCGCCAAGGACTCCATCGACTTCGCGAAGTCCAAGGTCCACGACATCGTGATCGTGGACACCGCCGGCCGTCTCGGCATCGACCAGGAGATGATGCAGCAGGCCGCGGACATCCGCGACGCGGTCTCCCCGGACGAGATCCTGTTCGTCGTCGACGCGATGATCGGTCAGGACGCCGTCAACACCGCCGAGGCCTTCCGTGACGGCGTCGGCTTCGACGGCGTTGTGCTCGCCAAGCTCGACGGTGACGCCCGCGGCGGTGCGGCCCTCTCGATCCGCCAGATCACCGGCAAGCCGATCATGTTCGCGTCGAACGGCGAGAAGCTCGACGACTTCGACGCGTTCCACCCGGACCGGATGGCCTCCCGCATCCTCGACATGGGTGACCTGCTCACCCTGATCGAGCAGGCGGAGAAGACGTTCAGCCAGGAAGAGGCCCAGAAGATGGCCTCGAAGCTGGCGTCCAAGAAGGGCCAGGACTTCACCCTGGACGACTTCCTGGCCCAGATGGAGCAGGTCAGGAAGATGGGCTCCATCTCCAAGCTGCTCGGCATGCTCCCGGGCATGGGCCAGATCAAGGACCAGATCAACAACCTGGACGAGCGGGACGTCGACCGCACCGCCGCGATCATCAAGTCGATGACCCCGGTTGAGCGCCAGGACCCGACGATCATCAACGGCTCCCGGCGCGCCCGTATCGCCAAGGGTTCCGGTGTCGAGGTCAGCGCGGTCAAGAACCTGGTCGAGCGGTTCTTCGAGGCCCGCAAGATGATGTCCCGCATGGCCCAGGGCGGCGGCATGCCCGGCATGCCGGGGATCCCGGGCATGGGCGGCGGTCCCGGCCGGACCAAGAAGCAGCCGAAGAAGGCCAAGGGCAAGCAGCGCTCCGGCAACCCGATGAAGCGCAAGCAGCAGGAGCTGGAGGAGGCGCAGCGCCGCGAGGCGGCCGCTCAGGGCGGCAACGCCTTCGGGCTGCCGCAGCAGGGCGGTCAGGACTTCGAGCTGCCGGACGAGTTCAAGAAGTTCATGGGCTGACCCGTCCGAAGCCGCAGGACACCGAGGGCGCTCCCCGGCGAGGGGGGGCGCCCTCAGCGCGTGCCGTGGTCTGCCATGTGCCGTAACGTCCAGGTATGAGCAATGCGGCGCCCCCACGCAAGGCCCCTGACCAGCCGTGGCGCGCCGAGGGCACCCCGGACGAGTCGCCCCGGCGGACCGGGGGCCAGAGGCTGCGCGGCGGCAAGTGGTGGGGCCTGCTCGTCACAGCGGTGATCGTGTTCCTGCTGGCCTACATCGGCCTGAACTACCTCGGCCAGGGCAACGAGCCGACGATCTCCTACACGGAGTTCAGCAGGGAGGTCGGCGACGGCAACGTCGCCAAGATCTACTCCAAGGGCGACGCGATCCAGGGGGAGCTCAGGAGCCCCCGCGCCAACCCCGAGGGCGGCGGCACGTACACCAAGTTCAAGACGCAGCGCCCGGCCTTCGCGGACGACAGGCTGTGGCAGAACCTGAGCAGTCACGGCGTCACGGTCACCGCCCGGCCGGTGGTGCAGGAACGCAGCTTCCTGTCCAACCTGCTGATCTCCCTCGTTCCGATCGTGCTCCTGGTCGCGGTATGGATCTTCTTCGCGCGGCGGATCGGCGGCGGCGGCGGTCTGGGCGGCGCGGCCGGCATGTTCGGCCGCAAACCACCGCCCAAACCGGTGGGGCTGCAGCCGGGCACCGGTCGCACGACCTTCGCTGACGTGGCCGGCATCGACGAGGTCAAGGGCGAACTGGACGACGTCGTCGACTTCCTGGAGCACCCCGACCTCTACCGCGCGATGGGCGCCAAGCTGCCCCGCGGTGTGCTGCTCGCGGGGCCGCCCGGCACCGGCAAGACCCTGCTGGCCCGCGCGGTCGCCGGTGAGGCCGGAGTGCCGTTCTTCTCCGCCTCGGCGTCCGAGTTCATCGAGATGATCGTCGGTGTGGGCGCGTCCCGGGTCCGCGAGCTGTTCGCCGAGGCCCGCAAGGTGGCGCCGTCGATCATCTTCATCGACGAGATCGACACCATCGGACGGGCGCGCGGCGGCAGCGCCTCCATGAGCGGTCACGACGAGCGTGAGCAGACCCTGAACCAGATCCTCACCGAGATGGACGGCTTCTCCGGCTCCGAGGGCGTGATCGTCATCGCCGCGACCAACCGCGCGGACATCCTGGACCCGGCGCTGACCCGGCCCGGCCGCTTCGACCGGGTGGTCAACGTGGCCCCGCCGGACCGCGGTGGCCGGGAGTCGATCCTGCGGATCCACACCCGGGAGATCCCGCTCGCCCCCGACGTGGACCTGACCCAGCTGGCACGCGTGACCCCTGGTATGACAGGTGCGGATCTGGCCAATCTCGCCAACGAGGCCGCTCTGCTGGCGGTCAAGCGCAAGCAGCCGCAGGTCACCGGCGCCGACCTGTCCGAGGCGCTGGAGAAGGTCCAGCTGGGTGCCGAGCGCACCCTGATCATGCCCGAGGAGGACCGCCGGCGCACCGCGTATCACGAGAGCGGGCACGCCCTCCTCGGCATGCTGCAACCCGGCGCCGACCCCGTCCGCAAGATCACCATCGTGCCGCGCGGCCGGGCGCTCGGGGTCACGATGTCCACGCCCGAGGTGGAGCGGTACGCGCACTCGGAGGAGTACCTGCGCGGCCGCATCATCGGCGCCCTCGGCGGGATGGCGGCGGAGGACGTCGTCTACGGAGTCGTCACCACGGGCGCCGAGAACGACCTCGAACAGGTCACCAACATCGCACGCGGGATGGTGGCCCGCTGGGGCATGAGCGAGCGCGTCGGCCGCCTGTCCGCCCTACCGAGCGACGCCCAGCAGGCGTACGGCCTCGCGGCCGCCCCGCACACCCTCGACGTGATCGACGGCGAGATGCGCCGCATCGTCGACGAGTGCTACGAGGAGGCCCTGCGCAAACTCCACGACCACCGCGGCCGGCTCGACGCACTGGCCCAGGCGCTCCTGGAGAACGAGACACTGGAGGAGGCGGAGGCGTACCGCATCGCCGGAATCAGCCGCCTCACCAAGAGCGACGAAGAGGCGTAGGGCCCGCCCGTCAGTTCCCTAGGGCACGCGGGCGATCAGGTAGCGGAACACGTTCGGCATCCACACGGTGCCGTCCTCGCCCCGGTACGGATGCAGCGCCTCCGTCAGCTCCTTGTCCACCTGCTTGCGGTCGGTCGCCGCGATCGCCGCGTCGAACAGGCCCGTCGAAAGCAGCCCGCGTGCGGCGCTGTCGGCATCGGCGTACCCGAACGGGCAGGCCACCCGCCCCGAGCCGTCCGGCTTCAGCCCGGCCCGCTGGGCGACGTCCTCCAGGTCGTCCCGGCGGGCGGGGCGCCAGCGGCCGGCGCCGCGCAGCGGATCGCCCAGTTTCGTCGCCACCCGCAGCACCGAGGAGGTGGCACAGCGCTCGGGCGGCCCCCAGCCGGCCAGCACCACGGCCGCCCCGTGCCCGGCCCGCGGCAGCGCGGCCGCCAGCAGCTCGCCGATCCCCTCGGAGTCGCCCGCCAGACAGCCGATCGGCTCGAAGACGGTCACCAGGGTGTACGCGGGCGTCTCCGCGTCGGCCGCGTCCCCCGGTAACCCGTCGACGAGCCGTGCGCGCCTCCGCGCGCGCGTGCCGCGCGGAACGTCCGGAAGCAGGCGCTCGCGCGCGAGGGCGAGCCGTTCGGGGGAGGGGTCGACACCGGTGACCGACGCCCCTCTGGAGAGCGCCATCAGCAGGGCGAGCCCGGAGCCGCAGCGAAGGCCCAGCAGCCGGGTGGCCGGGCCCACTTCAAGTCGCTCGTGGACGGTCTCGTAGAGCGGCACCAGCATCCGCTCCTGGATCTCGGACCAGTCACGCGCGCGTGCGCACAGGTTCACGCGGGGAGGTACGGAACCCGCGTGAGACAGGTGTTCCCGCACGAGCGTAGGTGTCATAGGTAAGCGCCCCATTCCGCCGACAGTTCGCCGCAGTGCCCGATTGCGTGGCCCCCGTGCCGTGCGCTCGCACTATCCACGTATGCCAGGTAACTCCCGGCTCGCGGTGCCGTCCAGGGGTCGTGGCGCCCCGCTTGGAGGCAGCGCGCGTGTGTGGCGAGATTTCACATCCACGCAACCTGGGGGACGGCCCGGAGGCCGGGGCCCGAGCAGGCGCGCGGTAACGTCCCCGTCGTCCCGGGCGCTGAGAGAGACAGCGGCCCTTCCGTGAGAGCGACCGAAACGCCTCTTGCGCATCCAGTGATCACAGCCGTGTCGAGGCCTACAGGCCGGGTCGTACGTCAGACTACGCACCGGCTTGGTACGAGCTGTGAGGCTTCTCCGCAGATCAGCGCACCCGCCCTCGTCAGGACGCATCAGCGGCAACTGACGGGTACGTGCAAATTATTTGGGATGCCCCGGAATAGGAACACAGCGGCACCCCCGCTCGTTGTCATTACGTGAGCACGACACAGACACCACCTGTTCTCGCCGCAGAGCTGGCGCAGGCGTGGGCCGACATTCAGCGGTACCACCCCGAGCTGCCGGACCTTGCCGCGCCAGAGTCCCTGATCGGGGAGTCGTCGTCCGCGTGCGGTCACGAACTCTCCTTCGAGCGACTGCTTCACGAGGCAGTCCACGGCATCGCCGCCGCCCGCGGAGTCCGCGACACCTCGCGCGCCGGCCGCTACCACAACCGCCGATTCCTCGCCATCGCCGAGGAGCTGGGCCTGGACCACCCCGAGGAACCGCACCCGAGCAGCGGTTTCTCACTGGTCACGCTCAACCCCGAGGCGAAGCGGCGCTACCGCCCGACCATCGAGCGGCTCCAGCGCGCCCTGAAGGCCCACACCGTGGCCACGTCCGCCGACACCACCCGTACGTTCCGCGGCCCGGCCGCCCGGCACGGCTCCTCCGGTGGCGGCGTCCGTGTGAAGGCGGTCTGCGACTGCGGCCGCAACGTCCGGGTGGTCCCGTCGGTCCTGGCCCAGGCCCCCATCGTGTGCGGCGGCTGCGGCAAGCCGTTCCGCATCCCGGAGGTCGTGGGAGCGGCGGCGGGCTAGGGGTACGGCTGCTCGTGGCAGCCGTACCCGGCCTCCCCGCCGGGGCTCGCGCACCCGACGTACGGTCACCTCCACGCCGGGTGCCTCCCTGGCATGCCCAAGATCACCCGCCCCCCTCGGCCAAGACCGACCCGCCGGGTATGGCACAATGGCTAGCTGTACTCGACAGCCGCACAGGACCCCTCTCTCCTCCGGCTGACGCGTCCATCGGGCACTCGGGTACCGCAACCCCACGCGGCAGTCTCGCCGTGCCCAACCACGTCAAATCCAGGAGAATCCACTCCCGTGGCAGTCAAGATCAAGCTGAAGCGTCTGGGCAAGATCCGTTCGCCTCACTACCGCATCGTCGTCGCCGACTCCCGTACCCGCCGTGACGGCCGGGCCATCGAGGAGATCGGCAAGTACCACCCGACCTACAACCCGTCGGTCATCGAGGTGGACGCCGAGCGCGTGGCGTACTGGCTGGGTGTCGGCGCGCAGCCGACCGAGCCCGTCCTCGCCATCCTGAAGAAGACCGGCGACTGGCAGAAGTTCAAGGGCGAGCCGGCCCCCGCGCCGCTGCTCGTCGCGGAGCCGAAGGCCACGCGTCCGTCGTTCGAGGCTCTCGGTGGTGACGACGAGGGCAAGGGTGAGGCGATCACCCAGAAGAAGAAGGCCGAGAAGAAGGACGAGGCCGCTGCCGAGTCCTCCGAGTCGACCGAGGCCTGAGCAGCATGCTCGAAGAGGCGCTTGAGCACCTCGTGAAGGGCATCGTCGACAACCCTGACGATGTGCAGGTCGCCTCGCGCGACCTGCGCCGCGGGCGCGTGCTGGAGGTCCGGGTGCACCCCGACGACCTCGGCAAGGTGATCGGCCGCAACGGCCGCACCGCGCGTGCTCTGCGTACCGTCGTGGGCGCCATCGGCGGCCGCGGTGTCCGTGTCGACCTCGTCGACGTGGACCACGTCCGCTGACGCTTCATCGCAACCGGCTCGGGCCGGGGAGGGCCACTGGGCCGTCCCCGGCCCGTAGTCGTACGACAGGAGATCTGTACACGTGCAGCTGGTAGTCGCGCGGATCGGCCGTGCCCATGGCATCAAGGGCGAGGTCACCGTCGAGGTACGTACCGACGAGCCGGAGCTGCGGCTCGCCCCGGGCGCCGTCCTGGCCACCGACCCGGCCACGGCCGGACCCCTCACCATCGCCACCGGCCGCGTCCACAGCGGCCGCCTCCTGCTGCGCTTCGAGGGCGTCGGCGACCGCAACGCCGCCGAGGCCCTGCGCAACATCCTCCTGATCGCCGAGATCGACCCCGAGGAACTCCCCGAGGGCGAGGACGAGTACTACGACCACCAGCTCATCGACCTCGACGTGGTCACCGAGGACGGCACGGAGGTCGGCCGGATCACCGAGATCTCGCACCTGCCCTCCCAGGACCTCTTCATCGTGGAGCGCCCGGACGGCAGTGAGGTGCTGATCCCCTTCGTCGAGCAGATCGTCACCGAGATCGACCTCGAGGAGCAGAAGGCCGTCATCGCGCCCCCGCCCGGCCTGATCGACGACCAGGCCGAGATCGCCTCGTCCCGCGACGTCGAGGACGAGTCGTAATGCGCCTCGACGTCCTCACGATCTTCCCCGAGTACCTGGAGCCCCTGAACGTCTCCCTCGTCGGCAAGGCACGCGCGCGTGGGCAGCTGAACGTCCACGTCCACGACCTGCGGAACTGGACGTACGACCGGCACAACACGGTCGACGACACGCCGTACGGCGGCGGCCCCGGCATGGTCATGAAGACCGGTCCCTGGGGCGACGCCCTCGACACGGTCCTCGCCGAGGGCTACGAGACCGGCGCCCGGGGCCCCGCGCTGATCGTCCCCACCCCGAGCGGCCGCCCCTTCACCCAGGAACTGGCCGTCGAGCTCTCCGAGCGCCCCTGGCTGATCTTCACGCCGGCCCGCTACGAGGGCATCGACCGGCGCGTCATGGACGAGTACGCCACCCGCATGCCCGTCCACGAGGTCTCCATCGGCGACTACGTGCTCGCCGGCGGCGAGGCGGCCGTACTGGTGATCACCGAGGCCGTGGCCAGGCTGCTGCCCGGCGTCCTCGGCAACGCCGAGTCCCACCGGGACGACTCCTTCGCGCCCGGCGCGATGGCCGGCCTGCTGGAAGGCCCCGTCTACACCAAGCCGCCCGTCTGGCGCGGCCGGGACATCCCGGACGTGCTGCTCAGCGGCCACCACGGCAGGATCGCCCGCTGGCGCCGCGACGAGGCCCTCAGGCGCACCACGCTGAACCGCCCCGACCTGATCGAGCGCTGCGACCCCAAGGCCTTCGACAAGAAGGACCGCGAGATGCTGTCCATCCTGGGCTGGGCGCCGGACCCCGAGGGGGAGCCGTACGGCCGATTTTGGCGCCGGGCCGAGGGCATGGAAGAATAGACCGCTGTTGTGCGTCCGTCCGGCGTGCGCCCCTGCCACAGGGGGACACGACGCCCGTCCCGACCCGCACGGCACACTCCTGTACACCTAGCTCCCGTTGATGACCTGTGGCATCAGCGAAGAAAGCAGACGAAATGTCTCACCTGCTCGACTCCGTCGACGCCTCGTCGCTGCGCAGCGACGTCCCGGCCTTCCGCCCGGGCGACACCGTCAACGTCCACGTCCGCGTCATCGAGGGCAACCGCTCCCGTGTGCAGCAGTTCAAGGGCGTTGTGATCCGCCGCCAGGGCTCCGGTGTCCGCGAGACCTTCACGGTCCGCAAGGTCTCGTTCTCCGTCGGCGTCGAGCGCACCTTCCCGGTGCACACCCCGATCGTCGAGAAGATCGAGCTCGTCACCCGCGGTGACGTGCGTCGCGCCAAGCTGTACTACCTCCGTGAGCTGCGCGGCAAGGCCGCGAAGATCAAGGAGAAGCGCGAGAGCTGAGCGCTTTCCCGGGGTCACAGCGGGGCCGGATAGCATCTGGCTCCGATGGACACCGAAGCACAGCCGACGGAACGCGATCGCTCCTCCCATCCCGGTACTCCGGGGTCGGAGGACCGGTCGCGTTTCGCGTTGGTGTCGCGGATCACCGAGTGGCTGCCGGGCGGCAGGATCACCCTGACCCTCTTCGCCTGCCTGGGGTTTTTGCTGCTTCTCAACGCTTTCGTGGTGCAACCGTTCCAGATTCCGAGCGGATCCATGGAACAGGGATTGAGGATCGGCGACCGCGTCCTCGTAAATAAGTTGGCGTACCGTTTCGGTGCTCAGCCGCGCCGCGGTGACGTGGTTGTCTTCGACGGGACCGGGTATTTCGGGGACGCCGACTACGTCAAGCGCGTTGTAGGTGTGGGGGGAGACCATGTGGTGTGCTGCGACAAGGAGGGGAGGCTCGAGGTGAACGGCCGACCGGTCGACGAGACGGCCTTCCTCTATCCGGGGGACACCCCGTCCGGCGTCCCCTTCGACGTCGTCGTGCCCCCGGGCCGCCTGTTCCTCCTCGGGGACCACCGCGGCGACTCCAGCGACTCCCGCGACCACCTCGGCTCGCCCGGCGGCGGCATGGTTCCCGTCGGCGACGTCATCGGCCGGGCCGACTGGATCGTCTGGCCGTACGACCACTGGACGCGTCTGACACGGCCGTCCGCCTACGCGCGCGTGCCCGCGGCCTCCACGGAGGGCGCGCATGGGTAACCGCGGCAAACCGCGCGGTGTGCCCGACACGCCCGCCGACAACCTGCTGCCGACCGGGACCCGCCGCACCTCCGTGCCGGGCGGTGGCCGCACGCGCGCGGAGCGGCGCAAGCTCCAGCGCAAGGTGAAGCGCAAGCGCAGGCGTTCAGCCGTTCGGGAGATCCCTCTTCTGGTCGGTGTCGCCGTCCTCATAGCACTGGTCCTGAAGACGTTCCTCGTCCAGGCGTTCGTGATCCCGTCGGGCTCCATGGAGCAGACGATCCGGATCGGCGACCGCGTCCTGGTCGACAAGTTCACCCCGTGGTTCGGCTCCAAGCCGCAGCGCGGGGACGTCGTCGTGTTCCACGACCCGGGCGGCTGGCTGGCCGACGAGCAGACCGCCAAGAAGCACGACCCCGTCGTCGTCAAGCAGTTCAAGGAAGGCCTCACCTTCATCGGCCTGCTGCCCTCCGACAACGAGAAGGACCTGATCAAACGGGTGATCGGGGTCGGCGGCGACCACGTCAAGTGCTGCGACGCGCAGGGCCGGGTCACCGTCAACGGCGTGCCGCTGGCCGAAGGGGACTATCTCTACCCCGGGAACGCGCCGTCCGTGAGCCCCTTCGACGTCACGGTGCCCAAGGGCCGCCTGTGGGTGATGGGCGACCACCGGGGCAACTCCGCGGACTCCCGGTACCACCAGAACACGGCTTACAAGGGGACCGTCTCCGAGGACTCGGTGGTCGGCCGCGCCATGGTCATCGGCTGGCCCATCGGCCATTGGACGCGCCTGGAGGAACCTAAAACCTTCGCAAGCGTTGTCAACTCCGTGTCGGGGGCGACTGTGGCCCCTCCGCTGTCGCATAGGGTTGCCCCCGACGATCCGAACGCAATGACCCAGCTCCCGACCCCTGCGGAACTCCCGCTCGTTATGGGAGTGGTGGGCCTGCACCGGCTATCGGGCAGGCGGCGGCACAGAGTAAGGAGTTGGCGTGGGGGATGTGGCGGTTGGCGCACGGTCGGGACACGACGGCGAAGAGCACCGCGGGCACCCCGTGGAGGCGAACGCCCCCGCTCCGGACGGCGCTGTGACCTCTGGGAACTCCGAGTTCTCGGCGGCCGGCGACGGCACCCCGGAGGAGGGGCAGCCCGGGACCGAGGGCGAGGGCACGGACGCGGGCGCACGCCCGCCGAAGAAGCCGCGCTCCTTCTGGAAGGAGCTGCCGATCCTGGTCGGCATCGCGCTGGTTCTGGCGCTGCTGATCAAGACGTTCCTGGTGCAGGCGTTCTCGATTCCGTCGGACTCGATGCAGAACACCCTCCAGCAGGGTGACCGGGTTCTGGTCGACAAGCTCACGCCGTGGTTCGGCTCCAAGCCCGAGCGCGGTGAGGTCGTCGTCTTCCACGACCCGGACAACTGGCTGGCCGGCGAGCCGGCGCCCAACCCGAACCCGGTGCAGAAGGTCCTCAGCTGGATCGGCCTGATGCCGTCCGCGGAGGAGAAGGACCTGATCAAGAGGGTGATCGGCGTCGGCGGTGACACGGTCCAGTGCAAGGGCAGCGGCCCGCTGATCGTCAACGGCAAGGCGCTGAACGAGCCGTACGTCTACCCCGGCAACACGCCGTGCAGCCAGGACGACCAGGGCGGCCAGTTCAAGGTGAAGGTCCCCAAGGGCTACATCTGGGTGATGGGCGACCACCGCCAGAACTCCCGCGACTCCCGCTACAACCAGTCCGACAAGCACCACGGCATGGTTCCCGTCGACAAGGTCGTCGGCCGCGCCATCGTCAAGGCCTGGCCGATCAACCGCTGGGGCACGCTGCCGATCCCGGACACCTTCGACCAGCCCGGCCTCGACCAGCAGTCCTCCGCCGCGGCCTCCCTGTCGGTGGCGCCGGAGGGCGTCGCCGTGGCGGCGGTGCTGCCGGTGGCGGTGTGGCGGCGCAGGCGTTCGGACCGCCTGGAGTCCGCGAAGCGGTAAACGGTGGCCCGAGCCGCCAAAGAGGGGCTGCCCCTGCTCGGTACCGCCGGGTAGGGTGCGGGTCCATGGGTGGCGAGAGCACGACGCGTACGGCCCCGCGCAGCGGGAGCACAGGCACGGCACAGGCCGGCGGCAGCCGGCTCGGGCAGCGGTTGTCCGGGCTGGCCGTGGCGCTCGGTCTGGTGCTGTTCCTCGGAGGATTCGGCTGGGGAGCGCTGGCCTACCGGCCGTACACCGTGCCCACCAGCTCGATGACCCCGACGATCGACATCGGCGACCGGGTGCTGGCCCAGCGGGTCGACGGCGGTGAGGTGAAGCGCGGTGACGTGGTCGTCTTCCGCGACAAGAACTGGGTCGCCAACGCCAACGTGGTCAAGCGTGTCGTCGCGGTGGGCGGCGACACCGTCGCCTGCTGCACCGACGGCAAGCTCACCGTCAACGGCAAGCAGATCGACGAGCCGTACCTGCCCAAGGGCAGCCTCGCCGAGATCACCGACTTCCCGACGGTGACCGTTCCCAAGGGCAGGCTCTTCCTGCTGGGCGACGAGCGCCAGGGCTCCCTGGACTCCACCGCCCACATCACCGACGCCGCCCGCGGCACGGTGTCCCGCGATGCCGTCTCCGCCCGGGTCGACGCCGTAGTCTGGCCCATGAAGGGCATGCTCAAGCGTCCCACCGGCTTCCAGACCCTGGGCGCCCTCTCGCAGCCGGGCCCGTTGCGGACCATCGAGCTGCTGATCGTCGCAGGCACCGTCCTGGTCCTCGCAGGGGGCGCGTACGGCCCGATCGCGAAGCGGCTCGGCCGCTCCCGCACCCGCCCGGAGCCCGCCGGTGGCCGCTGAGACCACGCGGACCGGCGAGGACACGTACGAGGGCGGCCTGCGCAAGGTCGCCCGGGTGGTCCTCCTCGACCCGGAGGAGCGCATCCTCCTCCTGCACGGCCACGAGCCCGACGACCCGGCCGACGACTGGTGGTTCACCCCCGGCGGCGGTCTGGAGGGCACCGAGACGCGCGAAGAGGCTGCACTCAGGGAACTCGCCGAGGAGACCGGCATCACGGATGTCGAACTCGGACCCGTGCTGTGGCGCCGGCAGTGCTCCTTCCCGTTCGCGGGCCGCCGCTGGGACCAGGACGAGTGGTACTACCTGGCCCGTACGACCCAGACGGCGACCGCGGCACTGGCCCTGACGGACCTGGAACGACGCAGTGTCGCCGGAGCACGCTGGTGGACGTGTCAGGAACTGACCCGGGCACATGAGACGGTGTATCCGACCAGACTCGCCGGGCTGCTGCGCACGCTGCTCGACGAGGGTCCCCCGACCAGGCCCGTGACCCTGGACACCGAAATCGTCTGAGGGCTCGTCGGACTGGCGCACAATGGGGGGATCGCACGGCTGAAGGGGAACATGCCATGAGCGCCGAGGACCTCGAGAAGTACGAGACCGAGATGGAGCTGAAGCTCTACCGGGAGTATCGAGATGTCGTCGGTCTGTTCAAATACGTGATCGAGACCGAGCGGCGTTTCTACCTCACCAATGACTACGAGATGCAGGTGCACTCGGTCCAGGGCGAGGTGTTCTTCGAGGTGTCCATGGCCGACGCCTGGGTCTGGGACATGTACCGGCCCGCTCGTTTCGTGAAGCAGGTCCGCGTACTCACGTTCAAAGACGTGAACATCGAGGAGCTGAACAAGAGCGACCTCGAGCTTCCGGGTGGCTGATGACCTGCGGTTTCCCTCTTTCGGGTGACGGGCTTTTCCACAACCGCCGAGCGATCCACCAAGATCCACTTCTGCTCGCGTGATGCGTGACGGTTGGCGCCGGAGGTGGTGCCGACATGAGCAGGGCACGCAGTGGACTCGGCAGGTACGGCGAGGATCTGGCCGCACGGCGGCTGGCCGAGGCCGGTATGACCATCCTGCGGCGCAACTGGCGCTGCGGGCGGTCCGGCGAGATCGACATCGTGGCCCGGGACGGGGACACACTGGTCGTCTGCGAGGTGAAGACCCGTAGGGGCGGCGCGTTCCAGCATCCGATGGCCGCGATCACACCGGAAAAGGCCCAGCGGCTCCTGTCCCTCGCGGAACGCTGGATCCAGGCCCACGGAGGAGCCCCGCCGGGAGGCGTTCGCATCGACCTGATCGGCGTCCTGCTGCCCCGCCGGGGCGGCCCGTCCGTCGAGCACGCGCGGGGGGTGTCCTGACATGGGATTCGCCCGTACGTGCTCAGTGGCCCTCGTGGGCGTCGAGGGCGTGGTCGTCGAGGTCCAGGCCGACCTGGAACCCGGCGTCGCGGCCTTCACCCTGGTGGGCCTCCCCGACAAGAGCCTGACGGAGAGCAGGGACCGGGTCCGGGCGGCGGTGGTGAATTCGGGCGGCGAGTGGCCGCAGAAGAAGCTGACCGTCGGACTCAGCCCGGCCTCCGTGCCGAAGGCCGGCTCCGGATTCGACCTGGCCGTCGCCTGCGCGGTGCTCGGCGCCGCCGAGCGCATCGACCCCCGGGTCCTCGCCGACATCGTCATGGTCGGAGAACTCGGCCTGGACGGCCGGGTGCGGCCGGTGCGGGGCATCCTGCCCGCGGTCCTCGCGGCCGCCGACGCCGGCTACGAACAGGTGGTCGTACCGGAGTGCGCCGCCGCCGAGGCCTCGCTGGTGCCGGGCGTGTCGGTGCTCGGCATCCGCAGCCTGCGGCAGCTGATCGCCGTGCTCACCGACGAGCCCGTGCCCGAGGAGCAGCCCGACGACCACGGGCGCCCGGATCCCCTCCTGGCCGGTCTGCGGGTGCCGGGCACCGGCGCGGCCACCGGCATGCACAGCGTCGGCGCCGCACAGCACGAGCAGGACCACGACCTGGCCGACGTCGTGGGCCAGATCTCGGCGCGCACGGCCGTGGAGGTGGCCGCCGCCGGCGGGCACCACCTGTTCCTCGAAGGGCCGCCCGGCGCGGGAAAGACCATGCTCGCCGAGCGCTTGCCCGCCGTGCTTCCCCGGCTCACCCGGGAGGAGTCGCTCGAGGTCACGGCGGTCCACTCGGTGGCCGGGCTGCTGCCGCCGGGCAAGCCGCTCATCGACGTCGCGCCCTACTGCGCCCCGCACCACTCGGCCACGATGCAGTCGCTCGTCGGGGGCGGACCGGGCGTCGCGCGGCCCGGTGCCGTGTCCCTCGCACACCGGGGCGTGCTGTTCCTGGACTTTACCGATCACGGTGTGGGCATCCCGGTCGTTCGTTTGGGTGGCCCAGACGGCCGTCCCGTCTCCATTTACCGATCCGCAACGTTGCCTCCGTG
>NZ_JBWKFL010000017.1:0-35497 GCF_056434305.1 Streptomyces sp. NPDC044061
TTCGGATGTGTTGGCACCCACGCGGCCCCAAAGAGTGTGCCCCCCTTTTTCTTCTCTCCGGTCCCCCCGCCCTCCGGACCACCCTTGGGTCCCGGGACGTTCCCCGCCCCCACAACGCGTCGCGTGCTGGGTACGGCTACCAGCGGTACCAGCGTCCCCTCCGGCCGCCGCTGTCCGCGGAGCGGACCACGAAACCGAGCAGCCAGACGATGAGCACGATCACCGCGATCCACCACAGAGCCTTCAGAGCGAAGCCCGCGCCGAAGAGGATCAGAGCCAGCAGGAGAACGAGAAGCAGGGGAACCATAGTTATCAACCTCCGCTGCTCCTGGTTCCCTGCGATTGCACGAACACTCGCTCGATATTGCCTGTTTCTTCACCGAATGCGCGGGCACAAGTTTTCTTTTCTCCACTCGCTCACACCCGGCAGGCTCGCGGGTGAGGGTGCCCAGTAGCCTGGTGATCATGGCGGACTGGGGGATTCGACCGGCTTCGGGGGCGGACGTCGAGGCGGTGGCAGGGCTGCGCGCCGTGGTGATGCGGGCCGATCTGGAGCGGCTCGGGCGATACGACGAGCAGCGGGTGCGGCAGCGGCTGCGGGACCGGTTCGCGCCGGCACACACCTGGGTGATCGAGGTGGGCGGCGCGTTCGCCGGCTGTGTGTCGCTGCGGCCGGCGCCGGACGCCCACTGGCTGGAGCACTTCTACCTGGCGCCGCACCTGCAGGGCGGCGGCATCGGTGCGGCCGTGCTGCGTGGGCTCCTTGAACAGTGCGACCGTGAGGGCACTCTGGTCCGGCTGAACGTGCTCCAGGGCAGCCCGGCGCGGCGGCTGTACGAGCGGCTGGGGTTCAGACTCGAGACCGAGGATCCGGTGGACGTGTTCATGGTGCGCGAACCGGCCGTGCACGAACCGGCCCTACGCGAACCGGCCGTGCCCGTGCCCGCCGACAAGTGATCGTGCGGCGGGTGGGCACGGCCGGTCCGGTGCCAGTACGTCAGGCCGTCAGGCCGTCAGGCCGTTTCTGACGCGGCTCGGCGCGGCAGCTTCCAGTTCGGGCGCGGGAAGTGGCAGGTGTAGCCGTTCGGATAGCGCTCCAGGTAGTCCTGGTGCTCCGGCTCTGCCTCCCAGAAGTCGCCCACGGGCTCGACCTCGGTGACCACCTTCCCCGGCCACAGCCCGCTCGCCTCCACGTCCGCGATGGTGTCCACGGCGACGCGGTGCTGCTCCTGGTCGGTGTAGTAGATGGCGGACCGGTAGCTGCGCCCGATGTCATTGCCCTGGCGGTCCCTCGTCGTCGGATCGTGGATCTGGAAGAAGAACTCCAGGACGTCGCGGTAGCTCGTGGCCGTGGGATCGAAGAGGATCTCGATGGCCTCGGCGTGGTCGCCGTGATTGCGGTACGTGGCGTTCGGCGTGTCGCCACCGCTGTATCCGACGCGGGTGGACACCACACCCGGCTGCTTGCGGATCAGGTCCTGCATGCCCCAGAAACAACCGCCCGCCAGCACGGCTCGCTCGGTTCCCACTGTCATCGGTCGCTCCCTCGCGCTCGACCCAGGGTCCGGCGCGTGCGTCGACGCGCCGGCCACACGGTCACTCGGCCTCTTACTGTCCACGAGCGGCCGATCCACGGCCGCTCACGACCTAGAGTCCAACCGGAGAACGGCTCGCTTGATTCCCGGTCGTCGCCCGGCCGGCCACCCCGGTGCCCCGGCGTCAGGCGGCTCCCCCCTTTCCGCCGGGTGTCGGGCCCGCGGCGATCGAGAAGCCGAGGGCGAGCCCGTCGTCGGTGGCGTGCGCCGAGGTCAGAGCGACGCCGTGCGGTAGCCCGGTGACGGCCACGGTGCGGGGTTTCAGCTCGTCTCGTAGTCCGGAGGCGGCAGGCAGGTCGGCGAGGTCGTCCACCGCCGCGCCGCGGCCGAGGATGCTGATCGTCGTGGGTGTGATGGTGAACGCGTCCGAGGTCGCGGAGACCTTGGCCCGTACGGTGACCGGCAGCCCGAGACGGCCGACGCTCCCGCTGAGGAGCAGGTCGCCGTCCTGGGCGCCGGCCGTCAGGCCGTCGCCCAGCGAGCCCAGGCGCCGGGTCACCTGGTCGTACCCGACGGTGGCGGTCCCGGTGCCGCCGGCGCTGTGGCCGTCCGTCGTGACGTCCTTCAGACGAACGGAAACGTCCATCACCGTGTGCTGACGGTGTACGCCCTTGGCGCTCACCTCCACGTCGCCGACTTGTCCGCCGAGGGTGCGCAGTCCCGCGAGTGGCGTGATGAGAGCGGCGTGCACGGCCCCCTCCGGCTTCAGCCGGCGCGCGGCCTGGGCGGCGACCCGGCCCTCGGTGCGGTGCTCGACGAGGAGATCGGTCGCGCAGGTGAGGACGCCCAGGGTCACGGTCACCGCGACCAGGATGCGGGTCGTTCTCCGACGGTTCGCTGTCACGTGGCTGTTCACTCCGGAGAGGTCGGGTCGGTTGCGGCGGGTGCGACGGTCAGGCATGGAGGTGCGGGAGCATCCGGTCGAGGCGGCGGGGTATCCACCAGTTCGCCCTGCCCATGAGGAACATCGCGGAGGGCACGAGGACAAGGCGGACGACCGTGGCGTCGACGATCACGCTGATGGCCAGTCCCAGGGCGAGCATCTTCACGACCACGGTCGGTGAGGCGGTGAAGGACAGGAACACCGCGGTCATGATGAAGGCCGCGGCGGAGATGACGCGCGCCGTCGCGGACAACCCCTCTCCCACGGCGAGCCGGTTGTCACCGGTGCGATGCCAGGCTTCGGCGATCCGGGACAGCAGGAAGATCTCGTAGTCCATGGACAGTCCGAAGACGATCGCGAACATCATCATCGGCACGTACGACTCGATGGGCACCGGCTCCGACAGGCCCAGCAGCGAGTCGCCCCAGCCCCATTGGAAGACCGCGACGAGCACGCCGTAGGACGCGGCCGTGGTGAAGAGGTTGAGGACGACGGCCTTGAGCGGGATCACCACGCTGCGGAAGACCGTCATGAGCAGCAGGAACGCGAGGACCAGGACGATGCCGATGACGATCGGCAGCCGTTCGCCGACCGTGTCGCGGAAGTCGGACTGGCCGGCCACGCTGCCGGTGAGGTAGGCCTCGGCGCCCGTGCCGTCGAGGGCCTCGGGCAGCGTACGCCCGGAGAGGGTGTCGAGCAGGGTGCCGGTCGCGGCGTCCTGGGGGCCCGTGGTCGGGGTGACGGTGGTGACGAGGATCTTCCCGTCGGCACTCGGCTTGACGGGGGTGAAGGACGCCACGCCGTGCGTGCCCTTCAGAGCGGCGGTGACGTTGCCGGAGATCCGGTCGGCGGACGTGCGGGCGTCGCTGACGTCGACCACGGTGACGATCGGGCCGTTGGCGCCTGTCCCGAAGCCCGGTCCATCGGCCTTCGCGATCCAGTCGCACGCGGTCCGCGTGCTGCTTCCTGGCCGGTCCGCGCCGGCGTCGACGTGACCGAGGCGCATCGACAGCAGCGGTACGGCGCAGACACCGAGGACGACGAGGCCGGTGGCCAGGAACTGCCAGGGATGCCGGGAGACGAGTGCCGCGTAGCGGTGCCAGCGGTCGTGCGTGCCCGTGCTCTCGGCGACGGGGCGGCGCAGCCGGAGCACGTCGACGTGCCGGCCGACCAGGCCCAGGGCGGCCGGCACCAGGGTGAGGGCGGCACCGGCTGTGACGACGACGGCGAGGGTGGCGGCCAGGCCGATCTTGCCGATGAAGCTCAGGCCGCACGCGTAGAGGCTGAGCATGGCGACGGCGACGGTCAGGGCGGCGATGAGGACGGCGCGTCCGCTGGTGCGCGCAGTGCGGGCCGCGGCCTCCACCGGACCGTGCCCGTCGATGAGGTCCTGGCGGAAGCGGGTGGTCAGGAAGAGGGCGTAGTCGATGCCCACGCCCAGGCCGATCATGCCGGCGAGGGTCGTGGCGGAGGTCGCGAAGGAGACGGTGGCGGCGACGATGCCCACGATCCCGAGGCCGACTCCGACGCTGATCAGGGCGGTGACCAGGGGCAGCAGGGCGGCGAGGACGCTGCCGAAGGCCAGGAGCACGATGACGAGGGCGGTGGCGACGCCCACACCCTCGCTCAGCTTGTCGTTGGCGGGTGCACGGACCACCTGTTCCAGGTCGCCGCCGTAGGCGACACCCACGCCCGCCGCACGCGCGGGTCCGGTCGCCGTGTCGAGTCGCGCCGTGTAGTCGTGACCGAGGTTCTTGAGCTGCTCGTCGAAGGAGACGGTGGTGTCGGCGGTGCGTCCGTCGTCGCTGGTCACGAGCGCGGAGGCGGCGGTGACGTGGGGCAGGCCGCGCAGGTCGGTCAGGGTCCGGTCGAGTGCGGACCGCTCGTCGGCCAAAGTGCCGGAGTCGGTGTGGAAGACGACCTTGCCGTTGGGCCGGCCGGCTTCGGGCATGGAGGTGGCGAGGAGGTCGGCGCCGGTGTGGGAGGCGGTGCCGGGCAGGCTGACCTGGTCGCTGAAGGTGGGTGCCGCGAAGTGCCGTCCGGCCAGGGCGGCCACGAGGACCAGCAGCCAGACGGCGATGACCGTCAACGGCCGCCGGGCACAGAAGCCGCCCAGGCGGCCGAGTCCGCCGCGTTCCGGAACGGGTCGCGGCAGCGGCTGCGCATCGGCGTGCGCTTCGGCCGGCGGTGGGAGCTGCTGGGTTCGTCGGGGCACTGCCGCCTCCAAGAAAGTGTCACGAGTGACACGAACTGTAGAGGCAAAGTGGCATGAATGACAATTGGCACTGATGACAGATACTCTCACCAGCGGCTTCCGCATGACAGGTGTGTCAATTGACAGCCACGACACCTTGGCGGGAGGCTCTGTCCCATGCCGAGTGAGAACGCCCCCGCCGGTCTGCGTGAACGCAAGAAGGAGGAGACACGGCGCCTGCTGCTGGAAGGGGCCGCGCGCCTGTTCCGGGAGCGCGGCTTCGAGGCCACCACGGTCGCGGACATCGCCGCTCACGCGAACGTCTCCGTTCGTACGTTCTTCCGGTACTTCGAGAGCAAGGAAGCACTGCTGCTGCCGGACGGCGTCGAGATCTTCGCCTACGTCGAGAACGCCCTGGCCGAGCGACCGGTGGAGGAGGAACCGCTGGAGGCGGTGTGCAACGCCCTGCTCGAAGCGGCCAAGCCGTTCGCGGCCTCCACCCTGACCGCCCTCAGTCACCCGCTGGAAGACATCGAGAACGTCGTCACGGCCCGCCTCGTGCAGGCCTTCTCCGACTTCGAGGAGCGGCTCACCGTCCTGGTGCAACGCAGGCTGCCCGCCGACACGCCCGACGCCGACCTCGAGGCGGCCGTGATCGCGTGCGCCGCCCTGTCCGCGGTACGCGCGGTACTGCGGACCCGCCGGGCGCGCCGGGCGGCCGGCATCACGGACACCGGCCCGGCGCCCTTGCAGCGGGCGTTGGGGATGCTGCGCGCGATCGGCTCCACAGAGCGGCCCTGAACAGCCTGCGGGTCTCGACGCTCATGGTCGTCCAGGGCGCCGTTCACCCGATGGTGTCGATGGAACCGCCGAACAGTCGTCCGCCGCGCCCGGACGCGCGCGAAAGCTGTCACCGTGACTTCGACCGAGCTTCGATGATCAGGGAGTTCTCATGGCGTCGGGTGATGCGGAGCGAAGGGAGGCCGCGCGGGACGGCCATTACGGAGAGGACCTGTTCGAGCCGGAGCACGCCCTGGAAGCCGAGCGCATCGACGCCGCCGCCCTGGTGTTCGACCCCTTCACCACACACCGTCTGCGGGCTCTCGGGGCGGGGCCGGGCAGCCGCTGCCTGGAGGTGGGGGCGGGGACCGGAACCGTGGCGCGCTGGCTGCTGGAGGAGGCAGGCGTCGAGGAAGTTGTCGCCCTGGACCGGGACACCAGCGGTTTCGACGCCCTGGCGGGCCCGCGGCTGCGCCCGGTCACGGCGGACATCACGGACGAGAGCCTGGACCTCGGCGGCTTCGACCTGATCCACGCAAGGTTCGTCCTCATGCACCTCCCCGAGCGCCGCCGGCTCGTCTCGCGGCTCGCGGGATGGCTGAACCCGGGAGGCCGACTGGTGCTCGGGGACGCCGTGGAGGTGCCGGACCTCCTGGACACCTCGTCCGCCTACCGGCGGATCATGGACGCCATGTGGCAGGCGCTGTGGGCGACGATCGGCACGGACACGTCCTCCGTCCCCGCGTACCCGCACTTCCTGAGGGAGGAGGGCCTGCGGAACGTCGCCGCGGAACTCCTGTGCCCACCGTTGGTGGCGGGCAGTCCGCTCGCCCGGTTCTGGGCCGAGACGTGGAGCCGGATGCGGCCCGCGCTGGAGGAGACCGGCCGGGTGGACGCCACCGTCATCGACGAGGCACTGGCCTACCTGGACTCGCCCCGATGCGCCGAACTCGGACCGGGCATGCTGATGGCCTGGGGACAGCGCCCCTGAGACGAGGACCGGCCGGGGACGAGGCGTCACCGCCCGGTCCTCATGGGACTCAGCGTCTGCGGGACCACGTGGATCCGATTCCCGCCACGTGCAGTGCCAGCGCGGTCAGCCCCAGCAGCATGACGTTGACGGACGAGAACGTGTCGTTGGTGCTGAGATCCGCAGCGTTGATCAGGAACGCGATGAAGAACAGTACGGCCGCGCCTATGCCGAGCATGGGTGGATTCCTCTCCTGAGAAGTTCCTTCCCTGCCCCGTCTGCCCGCTGCACGCGGAGGCAGGCCCGCGCAACCGCTCGTACGGCCCCGGCCCGCCCGCCGTCGATGCGGTGGGCGGACCGGATCGGGAGACGGTCACGGCAGGAACCCCGGGCAGCGGTCCGGCACTTCGCGGGGAGGCGTGGGCCGGTGCCGCCCCGGGGTCAGGCGCAGCCCGCCGGAACCGCCCGTGACGCGTCGTCGATCAGCGCGTCGTGCGCCGCCTTCAGCCGCCGCACGTCGGGCTTGATCACCTTGCGGTCGTACGTCATGAGGCCGTTGAGCTCGCCCTCGACGTCCGAGATCTGCGTGTACACCGCGCCGTTGCCGCCACGGCAGGCCAGCGCGTGCACCTCGCTCAGCTTCTGCAGATAGTCGTCCGTGTAGGTGGTCGGGTCGACGTCGACGTACGACTGCTGCACCGACCAGGCATGACCCGGCACAGCGAGGCCGAGACCCCCGTACTCGCCGCTGACCAGGGCCCGTTGGCCGTCGGGGTGCGGCGGCAGGGCCGGGCTCGGATAGCCGTGCTCGTCCATGACGTCGCCCGCTCCGCCGTCGGCGCCCAGGTTGAGGCCGGACATGTTGTTGACCAGGCGGGTGGGGTCCCAGGACTTGGCCTGGGTGGCGACGCGGCCGACGTCGTACTGGCCCCAGCCCTCGTTGAAGACCACCCACATGACGACCGACGGGCTGCTGATGTGCTCGTCGATCATCTGCTTCATCTCGCGCTCGTACTCGGCGCGTGCCGCCGTCGAGGGGTTCACGCCCGCCGTCATGGCCGGCATGTCCTGCCACACCAGCAGGCCCAGCCGGTCGGCCCAGTAGAACCAGCGGTCGGGTTCGACCTTGATGTGCTTGCGGACGGCGTTGAAGCCCATCTTCTTGTGCATCTTCAGGTCGTAGGCCAGTGCCTCGTCACTCGGCGCGGTGTGCAGGCCGTCCGGCCAGAAGCCCTGGTCGAGGGTGGCCATCATGAAGACCGGCTTGCCGTTGAGGACCGTGCGCGGGACGCCGTCGACCTTCCGCACCGCGATGGACCGCATGCCGAAGTAGCTGCCGACCCGGTCGTCGCCGACGCTCACCTTCAGGTCGTACAGGAACGGGTCGTCCGGCGACCACAGGCGGGCGTGCGGGATCTTCAGAGTGAGGGGTTCGCCGGTGCGGCCGGTCGCCGTGGCGACGCGGCGCTTTCCGGCGTACGCGGTCGCCGTGACCCGGACGCCGTCGCGCACGCCCTGCGGCCCGACGGTGAGCGTCCCGGCGTCGACGTCCGGGGTCAGCTTGAGCTGGTCGACGTGGTCGGCGGCCACGGGTTCCAGCCACACCGTCTGCCAGATGCCGGAGGACGGGGTGTACCAGATGCCGCTGGGGTCCAGGCGCTGCTTGCCGAGCGGCGGGTTCTCCCCGTTCGCGGCGTCGGTCGGGTCGTAGACGCCGACGATCAGCTCCTGGGTGCGGCCGGGCTCGAGGGCGTCGGTGATGTCGGCACTGAACTTGTCGTAGCCGCCCTTGTGTTCGGCGACCTTGGTGCCGTTGACGTAGACCTCGGCCTGCCAGTCGACGGCACCGAAGTTCAGCTGGAGCCGCTTGTGGTCACCGACCTTCCAGCCGGAGGGGACGGTGAAGGTGCGGCGGTACCACATCCGGTCCTCGTGCCGCTCGATGCCCGAGAGCTGGGACTCGACGGGGTACGGGACCACGATCCGCTCGCCGAGGGTGCGGCCCACGGGCGGCTGCTCGCCGGCCTTGGCCGCGGCGAACTGCCAGCTGCCGTTGAGGTTCTGCCACGCGTCGCGGGTGAGCTGGGGCCTCGGGTACTCGCGGTGGGCGTTGGCCGGGGTGACGTCGTCGGCCCACTTCGTGCGCAGCTCGTAGGTGGAGTGGTTGGCGCCGCTGCTCCAGAAGGAGCTGACAACGTTGCCGCCCGTGCCGGTCAGGCCGCCCTTGCCGTCGTAGCGGACGTCCGCGAGTCCGGGCGCGGTGCCGGTCTTGTTGCCGACGACGGGTTCCTTCAGCGGGACGAGAAGGGACTTGGAATCGGCCGGGTTCAGGCGGGCGGAGCCCAGGGGCCAGGTGGCGCCGCCGATGACGGCGTTCAGGTGGTCGGTGAGCCGAGCCGCGGGTTTGGTCAGCGACTGGGCGAAGTCCAGTCGCAGGGTGCGGCCGTCCTTGAGGACGGTGGTGGCGATGGCGCCGTCGTAGGCGTAGCCCTCGGGCAGCAGGAAAGCCGACTGCGGCACGGCGGTCCTCGTACCGCCGGGCGGGGTCCAGCGCAGGTGGAGGTTGGAGCCTCCGTAGTGCTCGAAGTACTCGACCTTGATGTCGTAGGCCTTGCCGGCGGTCAACTCGACCGGCGCGCCGGTCTGTTCACGGTCCCAGTCGTCGACCCAGTGGTCGATGACGAGTTTGCCGTCGACCCAGAGGCGGAATCCGTTGTCGCCGATGACGGAGAAGGTGGTGGCGCCGGTCTTCTCCGGGACGATGCGGCCGGTCCAGCGGACGCTGACGTCGTCGGACTGTCCGGTGGCCGAGTTCAGCCGGGACTCCAGCGAGTCGAAGTCCAGCTGAGGGTCGAATCCGGTGGCCTTGAGTTGGGCGAAGTCGAAGGCTCCGGGGGCGGACTGGGTGTAGTACTCGCCCTTCAGGCCGTGGACCGCGACGGGGTCCTCGGCGGCTGTGGCGGTCGGGGGCGCGGCCAGGCCGGCCACGCCCAGCGCGGCCGCGAGCAGGAGGGACAGGCGGTTTCCGAGTGATCTGATGCGCACGGATCTCCCTTGGCTGAGGAAGGGTGGCGGCTCACTGCTTCAGTCTGTACAACGTTGGAAGCAACGGCAGTTGGCATGAGAGCACGGCTCCCGGCCGCTGTCCAGGGTCATGACATGGCTCCGGTTCCCGGAGCTCCCATCGATGCCGAGGAGATCCCCTTGCGGGTCAGCCTGAAGGACGTGGCCGAACGGGCCGGCGTCTCGATCAAGACGGTGTCCAACGTCGTGAACAACTATCCGCACGTCACACCGGCGATGCGGGCCCGGGTGCAGGCGGCCATCGACGAGCTGGGCTACCGGCCGAACCTGACGGCCCGGCACCTGCGCAAGGGCCGTACCGGCATCATCGCGCTGGCCGTCCCAGAGCTGGGCAACCCGTACTTCGCGGAGCTGGCGGGCGCGGTGGTGGACGCGGCCGCCGAGCACGAGTTCACGGTGCTGCTGGACCACACCCGGGGCCGGCGCGAGCAGGAGGTGCTGGTCAGTCAGGGCTTCCGGGCCCGGGTGATCGACGGGCTCATCCTCAGCCCGCTGGAGCTGGAGGCCGAGGACCTGCAGGGACGGTCCGACGACGTGCCGCTGGTGCTGCTCGGCGAGCGCGAGTACGACGTGCCGCACGACCACATCGCCATCGACAACGTGGCCGCCGCCCGAGCCGCGGTACGGCATCTGCTCGGCCGGGGCCGCACCCGCATCGCCTACCTGGGCGCCCGCACCGACTCCGCCAACCAGCCGGCGCATCTGCGACTCGTCGGCTGGCGTGCGGAGTTGGCGGCCGCGGGGGTGCCGGCACCGGACGATCTGGTGGTGCCGGTGGGCGGCTGGGACCGGGACGACGGCGCCCGGGCCATGGCCCAGCTGCTCGACTCGGGGGTGCGGCCCGACGCGGTGTTCGCGCTGAACGACCTGATCGCGATCGGGGCGATGCGGGTGCTGCACGAACGGGGACTGCGGGTGCCGTGGGACGTCGCCGTGGTCGGCTTCGACGACATCGCCGAGGGCCGTTTCGGAGCCGTGTCGCTGACGACGATCTCGCCGGACAAACTGGCCATCGCGCGGATGGCGGTGGCCTCGCTGCTGCGCAGTCTGTCGGGCCGCGGCGAGCCGGGCGGACGTGAACTCACCGCGGAATTCCGGCTGGTGGAGCGGGAGAGCACCCTGGGCCGGCGCTGACGGTGGCAGGGGCCGACGGGCCGAGATCTCGGACGGGAGGGGTTTACAGCGCTCTTCCAACGATGTAAAAACCTCCCCTGAACGACGTGCACGCCGAGTTGACCGCAAGAGCCGTCCCACCCCGAGAGCGCTCTCCGCGCGCCGGGGCCACGCCGTTTGGGGAACTCCCATGAAGCTCACCGCAGCACCGCGTCGCGCCTCGGCGCGAACCCTCCTCGCCACCGGTCTCGTCACGAGCCTGGCACTCATGACCGGATGCACCAAGTCCGAGGACGACTCCGGTAACGACAAGGCCGCCTCGCAGCAGAAGGACTCCGGCCAGGTCGTCGCCTCACCGAGCGGCGGTTCCGGACCGACCTGCGCCATCGACAGCTACGGCGGCACGAAGCTGGACCTGAGGTCCGCCACCGTCGGGTTCTCCCAGTCCGAGAAGGAGGCCAACCCCTTCCGGATCGCGGAGACCGCC
This sequence comes from Streptomyces sp. NPDC044061, assembly GCF_056434305.1. Lineage (NCBI taxonomy): Bacteria > Bacillati > Actinomycetota > Actinomycetes > Kitasatosporales > Streptomycetaceae > Streptomyces > Streptomyces sp. NPDC044061. Next base: position 11,107 of record NZ_JBWKFL010000017.1, read on the forward strand.
TCGATCAAGGCGGAAGCGCAGAAGCGGGGCGTCAAACTGCTCACCGCCAACGCCCAGTCGCAGTTCTCCAAGCAGATCAGCGACGTCCAGGACCTCATCGCCAAGGGCGCCGACCTGCTGGTCGTCGCGCCGCTGAACTCGGACGGCTGGGAGCCGGTGCTGCGCACCGCGGCCGCCAGGCACATCCCGATCGTCACCGTCGACCGCAAGATCAACGCGGCAGCCTGCAAGGACTATGTCAGCTTCATCGGCTCCGACTTCGTCGAACAGGGCAAGCGGGCCGCCGACCAGATGATCGCGGCCACCGGCGGCAAGGGCGAGATCGCCATCCTGCTCGGCGCGGCCGGCAACAACGTGACCACCGAGCGCACCAAGGGCTTCTTGGACCGCATCAAGGAGAAGGCACCCGGCCTGAAGATCGTTTTCAGGCAGACCGGCGACTTCGCCCGCGAGAAGGGCCAGTCGGTCACGGAGAACCTGATCCAGTCCAAGCCGGGGATCAAGGGAATCTACGCCGAGAACGACGAGATGGGCCTCGGCGCCGTCAACGCCCTCAAGGGCGCGGGCAAGAAGCCCGGGGACGTGAAGATCGTGACGATCGACGGCACGCGCAACGCCGTGCAGGGCATCGTCGGCGGCTGGATCGACGGCGTGATCGAGTCCAACCCGCGGTTCGGGCCCCTGGCCTTCCAGACCCTGGACACCTTCACCCAGGGCCGGGCGGTGGCGCAGGACATCGTCATCCAGGACAGCTCCTACACCAAGGCCAACGCCGAGTCCGACCTGGGCAAGGCCTACTGAGATGCTCACGGTCACCGGACTGTGCAAGACCTTCCCCGGCGTACGGGCGCTGTCCGACGTGGACTTCAGCGCCCGCGCCGGGGAGGTGCACGCCCTGGTGGGCGAGAACGGCGCGGGCAAGTCGACCCTCATCAAGGTGCTCACCGGCGTGTACCGGCCCGACGCGGGCGAGGTGACCCACAACGGCGTCCCGGTCCGCTTCGCCACCCCGCTCCAGGCGCAGCAGGCGGGCATCTCCACCATCTACCAGGAGGTCAACCTCGTCCCGCTGATGAGCGGGGCCCGCAATCTCTTCCTCGGCCGCGAGCCGCGCGGCCGGCTCGGTCTCATCGACTTCCGCCGTATGCACCGGGAGGCCGACGAGACCCTGCGGAGCCTCGGCATCCGGGTCGACGTCCGCCGTCCGCTGCGCGAACTCGGCGTCGGAGCCCAGCAGATGGTCGCGCTCGCGCGGGGCGTGGCGATCGACGCCCGGGTCGTGGTGATGGACGAACCCACCTCGTCGCTGGAGCCCCGCGAGGTGCGTACGCTCTTCGGGGTGATCCGCACCCTGCGCGAGCGGGGCATCGCGGTGATCTACGTCAGCCACCGCATGGACGAGCTGTACGAGATCTGCGACGCGGTCACCGTGCTGCGCGACGGCCGGGTCGTCCACACGGGCCGGCTCGCCGACCTGGACCGGCTCCGGCTGGTGGCGCTCATGCTCGGCCGGGAGATCGGCGAGGTGCGGCAGGAGGGCCTGACGAAGTTCACCGGCTCGCACGACGCCGCAGCCCAACCCGTGCTCGAGGCACAGGGGTTGACCGCCCGCCACCTGCTGAACGACGTGTCGCTGTCCCTGCGCCCGGGCGAGGTGGTCGGTCTCGGCGGGCTGCTCGGCTCGGGACGCAGCGAGACGGCCAAGGCCATCGCGGGCGCCCTGCCCCTCGACGGCGGCCGGGTCGTGATGGCCGGTGTGCCGGTGCGCGGCGGCTCCACCGCGGCGGCGATCCGGGCCGGCATCAGCCTGCTGCCGGAGGACCGCAAGACCGAGGGGATCGTGCCGGGGCTGTCGGTCCGGGAGAACATCGCGCTCGCCGCGCTGCCGGGGCTGTCCCGGTTCGGCCTGGTCGACGACGCCCGGGTCGACCGGATCGTGGACACCTTCATGAAGCGGCTGCGCATCAAGGCCGCCGGACCGCATCAGAAGGTCGGCGAGCTGTCCGGCGGCAACCAGCAGAAGGTGCTGCTGGCCCGGTGGCTCGCGCTGCATCCCAAGGTGCTGCTGCTGGACGAGCCGACGCGTGGCATCGACGTGGGCGCCAAGGCGGAGGTGCAGGCACTGGTCGACGAGCTGGCGGACGACGGGCTCGCCGTCCTGCTGATCTCCTCCGACACCGAGGAACTGATCGAGGGCAGCGACCGCGTGGTCGTCCTCAAGGACGGCGCGGTGGTTCGCGAACTGACCGGTGACGCCGTCACCGAGGACGAGCTGATGCGGGCGATCGCCGCCGTCCCCGCCGGTGAGCAGTCGGCCGTCGGAGGGCACGAACCGCCCGGAGGGCACGATGACTGACCTCTCCCTCGCCCGCGGCACGCTGGATCGCGACCGGATGCTGCGCCTCCTGCAGGCGTACGGCGTCTACGCGGGCGTCGTGCTCCTGCTGCTGTTCAACTTCGCCTTCACCCCGCACTTCGCCTCCGCGGAGAACTTCCGCACCCAGGCCGTCCAGGTCGCTCCCGTCCTGATCGTGGCCCTCGGCATGGCGCTCGCCATCGGCACCGAGGGGGTCGACCTGTCGGTGGGCTCGGTGATGGCCCTGTCCACCTCGCTGCTGTCGCTGTACCTGGGGTACGGCCCCTGGATCGCCACGCTGATCGCGGTCGTCGGCGGTGTCGTGGTCGGCGTCGCCAACGGGGCGCTCATCGCCTTCGTCGGCGTGCAGCCCATCGTCGCCACGCTCGCGCTCATGGTCGCCGCCAGGGGCCTGGCGCTGGTCCTGCTCCCCCAGTTGAAGGACGTCCACGATTCCGGCATGGCGGCCCTCGGCTCCGGTGACGTGCTGGGCGTCCCGTATCTGGTCCTCATCGCGGTCGCACTCGCCCTGCTGGTCGCGTTCGCCGTGCGGCGCTCCACGTTCGGCCGGCAACTGCTCGCCATCGGCGACAGCCGGCCGGCGGCCCGGCTCGCGGGACTGCCCGTCCGGCGGGTACTGATCGTGGTGTACGTCTGCTCCGGCGTGCTGGCGGCGCTCGCGGGCGTACTGGCGACCGCGCGGCTGACCGCGAGCGACCCCACCTCCCTGGGCACGCTGATGGAACTGTCCGCCATCACGGCGGTGGTCGTCGGCGGCACCCCGCTCAGCGGTGGACGGGTCCGCATCGGCGGGACGGTCGCGGGAGCCGTACTGATCCAACTGCTCACCACCACGCTCATCAAGCACGACCTGCCCCCGTCGTGGACGCAGATCGCGCAGGCCGTGGTGATCGTCGGTGCCGTCTACGCGGCACGCGAACGGGGGAAGCGATGACCACGGACACCGGGGAAGCCGTCATGCGGACCGAAGCCTCCACCACCGTCGCCGACGGCGAGCCGCCAGGCACGAGCCGGTCGGAGCGGCTGAGCGCACTCGCCCAGCAGCACGGCGCGCTGGTCACTCTGGTGATCGCCATGGTCGTCGCGTCGCTGAGCTTCGACACCTTCCTGACCGGCGACAACCTGGAGAACATGGCGCTGTCGTCGGCGTTCCTCGCCGTCGTCGCCCTCGGCATGACGTTCGTGATCGTCACCGGCGGGATCGACCTCTCGGTCGGCTCGCTGTTCGCCCTGGGCGGCGTGCTCGCGTCCTGGGGTTCGCAGTACGGCACGGCGGTCGCACTGCTGCTGCCGCTCGTGGTGTGCGGGCTGGTCGGCCTGGTCAACGGGCTGCTCATCGCCCGCTCGGGGCTGGCCCCGTTCATCGTGACACTGGCCGCCATGCTCGGCGCGCGCGGTGTCCTGCTCGCGCTCACCGACGAGGGCTCGCGGACGTACCTCGTGGACGAGGGGTCCTTCTTCGCGCGTCTCGGACAGGACTCGCTGCTCGGCATCGGCGTGCCGGTGTGGCTCACGCTGGCGCTCTTCGTACTGGGCGCGGTGGTGCTCAGGCGCACGCGGTTCGGTCAGTACGTGTACGCGGTCGGCGGCAACGAGGACGCGGCGGCGCTGATGGGCGCGCCCGTGGCCCGGACCAAGGTCGCCGTGTACACCCTGTCCGGGCTGTGCGCGGGCCTCGCGGGGGCGCTGAACGCGGCCTGGCTGCTGTCCGGCGTGACGATCCTCGGGTCCGGCATGGAGCTGGAGGCGATCTCGGCGGTCGTCATCGGCGGAAGCCTGCTCACCGGTGGCTTCGGCTTCATCAGCGGAACGCTGGTGGGCGTGGCGCTGCTGAAAGTGATCCAGAACGTCATCAACCAGATCGGCTCCCTCGACTCTGCCTACCAGCAGGTGGTCAGCGGTGCGTTCCTGGCGGTGGTGGTCATCACGCAGACGTGGCTGGGGCGGAGGCAAAGGGTCCTGTGAGCGAACCGGGAGCGAGGGCGGCCGCCCCTCGGACTCCCGGCTCTGACACCACCCGCACCGGCGATCCGCAAGGGGTCGGAGAGCCGGTGCGGGTGGGCCGCGCCGGCGCACCCGGTCGGTGACGGGAGCGGCCGCAGCAGGCGACGGCCGCCAACTTCACGGCTCGTTCCGGCAGTTGCGGGTTCAGGCCGGACTCAGAGTTCGGTCTTCGGTGTCCAGCCGGGCGGGCCGAAGACATAGCCCGCCTTGTCGCGCCAGCGTCGCGTCCCGCGTACGTCCCGCCAGGCGGCGGCGTACTCGTGGAAGGCGACCCGCACCGGGTTGAAGGTGTCGATGTTCTTCGTCAGGCCGTACACCACCTGTTCACGCTCCGGTTCGAAGCTGCCGAAGATCCGGTCCCACACGATGAGGATCCCGCCGTAATTGCGGTCCAGATAGGCGTTGTTGGAGCCGTGGTGCACACGGTGGTGGGACGGGGTGTTGAAGAACCACTCGAAGGGCCGCCACAGCCTGTCCACGCGCTCGGTGTGCAGGAAGAACTGATAGATCAGGCTGACCGACTGCTGCAACAGGATCATCCAGGGCGGGATGCCCAGCAGCGCTAGCGGCAGCCAGAAGGGAAGCGTCGTCATCGGGGTCCAGCTCTGGCGGAGCGCGGTGGACAGGTTGAAGCGGACGCTCGAGTGGTGCACGACATGACTGGCCCACAGCACGCGGACCCGGTGGTGCGCGCGGTGGAAGGCGTAGTAGGCCAGGTCGTCGGCGAAGAAGAGCAGCAGCCACGTCCAGCCCGAGGACGAGGACAGGTGCCGGGGCGCAAGCGTGTACACGCCGGCGTACGCCAGGACGGCGACCACCTTCCAGGGCAGCCCGATCACCTGGCTGCCCGCCCCCATGGACATGCTGGTGACGGTGTCGCGCAGTTCGTAGCCGCGTTCCTCGTCGTCGGGCAGGAAGCGGTACGAAAGCGCCTCCACGACGACCAGCAGGACGAAGAAGGGTATGGCGTAGAAGACGGCGGGGACCATGTCAGCCCGCACTCCTCTCCGAGGTCGGCGGGACGACGAGAACGCTGCGGGTGAGGAGGGCGCGGGCCAGGCGTTCGGCCCGGATCTCGTCCCGCGCGGCGATGCGTTCGGCGAGGCTCACATGGGCGCCGACGTCGAGCAGTTCCTCGGCGCGCCGGTCGGCCGGGACCTCGCCGACGGCCAGCGTGCCGCTCACCAGACTGTTGAACGCCAGCAGGTACGCCAGGTTGCCGGAACCCTCGACGATCATGCGCCACCAGGCGACGTCCGCCGCCCCCAGGGCCGTGAGGTCGGGCCCCTCCCGCGCGTACTCCGCCGCCGCTGCCACGATCGCCGCCGCCTCCTCGTCCGAGCAGCGCATCGCGCACAGCCGTGCCGCGTCCGCGCCGATGCAGGCCCGCATCTCCAGGGCGTCACGCCTGAGGTCCCGGGAGTCCAACGGCCGCCCCGTGTCGGCCACATGTACGGCGAGGTCAAGTCCGGCGTTGCGCCGCCAGTCCAGCACCATGGTTCGTCCGCCGTGGCTCACCTCGACCAGACGGGCCTGCTGAAGACGTTTGATCGCCTCCCGGACAGCGTGCCGGTTCACGCCGAACTCCGCCGCCAGCTCCCGCTCGGCCATCAGGGCGGTGCCCGCGGCCAGCGCTCCGCCGAGGATGCGGTCCCTCAGCAGAGAGAAGAGCTGATCGGAGACCGCTTCCCGCCGGATGCGCTCATCAGCCATGCCGGTCACCCTGCACCCGCGTCCGTCACTGGTCAACTGGTTGGACCAGTAATCCTCGACGCGAGTTCCGCCGGGACGGCCCGAAGACCGCGGGCGTCGCCGGCGCCATTGCCGCCGCTCCCCCGCTCAGCCCCCGGTGCTCTCGCGCACGATCACACGGTGTCCCGCGACATGGTCCCGCAGCGGACCGGACCCGGAGTCGTCGATGCGCTCCAGCAGGAGCGACACGGCGGTGCGGGCGATCTCCTCCTTGTCGGGGGCGACCGTGGTCAGGGTGGGAACGCTGAACCGGGAGGCCTCGATGTCGTCGAAGCCCACGACGTCGAGGTCCTTCGGCACGGGGTGGCCCGCCTCGTGCAGGGCGCGCAGCGCGCCCAGCGCCAGATGGTCGTTGAGGCAGAGCAGGGCGTCCGGCGGCGCGGGCCGGTCCATCAGCGCGGTGGCCGCGCGGGCGCCGTCCTGCCAGTGGAACGCCTGCACCGGCACCACGAGGTCCTCGTCGAAGGGCACACCGGCGGCGGCGAGAGCCTCGCGGTAGCCGTCGGTGCGCAGCCGGTCGGTGCCCTGGCGGCCCCGGACCGACCCGCCGACGACCGCGATGCGGCGGCGCCCGCGGGACAACAGGTGCTCGGTGGCCTCGCGGGCGGCACCGACGTTGTCGATGCCCACGTGGTCCGTGGTGCCGGCGGCGGGACGTTCGCCGAGCAGGACGACGGGCAGCCGCCGGTCGCGGGTGGCGAGATCACGCGGTAGCAGGGCCAGCGGACTGAGGACGACACCGTCGGAGAACTGCGCGTCGAAGCCGTCCAGCGCGGCGAGTTCACGCTCCCGCACTCCCCCGGTCTGGTGGAGCAGGACGGTGCGGCCGCGCCGGTCCGCCTCGGCCATCACGTGCTTGGCCAGCTCGGCGAAGTAGGCCACGTCCAGTTCCGGCACGGCGAGCGTGATCATCCCGGTGCGGCCCTGGCGGAGCTGGCGTCCGGCGATGTTGACCCGGTAGCCCAGGGCGTCGATGGCCTCCTGGACGGCGGCGCGGGTGCGGTCCGAGACGTGCTCGAAGTTGTTGATCACGTTGGAGACGGTCTTGGGCGAGACGCCCGCGTATTCCGCCACGTCCTTGAGTCTCGGTCTGGCTGCCACGCTGATCATCCTCCCGCCTGCCGTGATCATACCGATCGGCACGAACGTTCTCCGAGTGGTCCGGCACGTACTTGGTACTGATCCGCGGGGGACGGACGGCGCCGAGTCGTGTCCGGAACCCTTCCCCGGACCGTCTTCCGCCCGAGGTATTTACATCGATGTAATCATCATGATGCCATGTGCTCCGCACCGACCGGCACAGCACTACGGACGCAAGGAGCACCATGCCCGTCCCGTACCGCACGGACCCGCCCCGACCCGAATACCCCAGGCCGCAGTTCGTCCGTGAGGCATGGCTGAATCTCAACGGCGAGTGGCAGTTCGAGATCGACCGGTCCGACACCGGCCTGGAACGCGGCCTGCGGGACCGCGAACTCGCCGGGCAGATCGTCGTACCGTTCTGCCCCGAGTCGGAGCTGTCGGGCATCGGCGAGACCGACTTCCTGGAGGCGGTCTGGTACCGGCGCACGGTGACGGTTCCCGATGCCTGGACCGACGCACGGCTGCTGCTGCACTTCGGTGCGGTCGACCACGACACCACCGTGTGGGTGGACGGCGTCGAGGTCGCCCGGCACCGGGGCGGCTTCACCCCCTTCACCGCCGACCTCGGCGAACTGGCCATGCCGGGCGGGGAGCTGACCCTCGTGGTGCGCGCCCGGGACAGCCGCCACGGCGTCCAGGCGCGCGGAAAGCAGTCCACCTGGTACGCCAACTCGCACTGCCACTACACCCGCACGACCGGCATCTGGCAGACGGTGTGGCTGGAGCCGGTCCCCCGCTCGGTCGCCCTCAAGCGCCCCCGGATCACGCCGGACCTGGCGTCCGGCACCTTCCACCTGGAGCTGCCGCTCACGGCCAACGTCCCCGGCCACCGGGTCCAGGCCACCCTGAGCGACGCGGCCGGCACCGTCGCGTTCGCCGAGTCCCGGGCCGACCTCGGCCTCGCGCCCCGCCTGGTGCTGGCCGTGCCCGAGGACCGGCGCCGGCTGTGGTCGCCCGCCGACCCGCACCTGTACGACCTCCGTCTGGAGGTGCTGGACGCCGGCGGCGAAGTGGTCGACAGCGCCCGCTCCTACGCCGGTCTGCGCTCGGTCGCCATCGACGGCAGGCGTCTGCTGCTCAACGGGGAGCCGGTCTTCCAGCGCCTGGTCCTGGACCAGGGCTACTACCCCGACGGGCTGATGACCGCACCCAGCGACGCCGACCTGGTGCGCGACATCGAGCTCGGCCTGGCGGCCGGCTTCAACGGTGCCCGGCTGCACCAGAAGGTCTTCGAGGAGCGCTATCTGTACCACGCCGACCGCCTCGGCTACCTGGTCTGGGGCGAGTTCGGCGACTGGGGCTGCGAGACCGGGGTGCGCGACGACAACCAGCGGCCCGACGCCAGTTACGTCGCCCAGTGGCTGGAGGCCCTGGAGCGGGACCACTCCCACCCGTCGATCGTCGGCTGGTGCCCGCTGAACGAGACGTACCAGCATCTGCACGACCGCGTCACACAGCTCGACGACGTAACCCGGGCGATGTTCCTCGCCACCAAGCAGGCGGATCCGACCCGGCCCGTCATCGACGCCTCCGGCTACGCGCACCGGGTGGCCGAGACCGACGTCTACGACTCCCACTGCTACGAGCAGGACCCGGCCGTCTTCGCCAAGACCATGGCCGGGCTCGCGGACGACCGGCCGTACGCCAACACCGGCCCCGACGGCCGGCCGTGGTCCCTGCCCTACCGGGGGCAGCCGTACTTCTGCAGCGAGTTCGGCGGTGTCTGGTGGGATCCGGAGGCCGCGGCGAGCGCCGCAGGGGACGACGCGGGAGCCTCCTGGGGCTACGGCGAACGCCCCCGCAGCGCCCAGGAGTTCGTGGAGCGCTTCACCGGACTGACCGCCGTCCTGCTCGACGACCCGGACATGTTCGGGTACTGCTACACCCAGCTCACCGACGTCTTCCAGGAACGCAACGGCGTCTACCGCTTCGACCGCGGCGAGAAGGTCGACACCGCCCTGCTGCGCGCCGCCCAGACCCGTCCGGCGGCGTTCGAGGGCACTGCGTGACAGCTCGTTCCCCTCCGCCGCGGCGGAAGGGTGGACGCGACGCACCGGCACGCGATTTACATCGATGTACATCCGTGGGCGGCGGATCCCGGGGCACACGAGACGACCCCGGGGGCCACCGCCCGCAGGAAAGGAGCTGTATGACCGGCATACCCGCACCCGTCGGTCCGCCCGCGCACTCGCGGCGCCGGGTGCTGACGGCCGCGCTCGCCTCCGGTGCCGCGGTCCTGGGCGCAGGCGCGCTCAGCGGCTGCGGTTCCGCCCTGGCGGCGGACACCTCGACCGTCCGTCTGTGGGACCTGTTCAGCGGGGCAGACGGCGGACTCCTCAACGACATGGTGCGCGCGGCACGCCGCGACATGCCGGGGACCCGCGTCGAACGCACCGTGCTGGAGTGGGGCGCCCCGTACTACACCAAGCTCGCCATGGCCTCGGCCGGCGGGCGCGGCCCCGACGTGGCGGTCTCCCACATGTCCCGGCTGGCCGGCTACGCCCCCACCGGGCTGCTCGACCCGTGGGACCTGGACGTCCTGGCGGAGTACGGCGTCACCAGGGACGCCTTCAGCGACGCCGTCTGGCCCCGGACCCAGTACGAGGGCCACACCTACGCCATCCCGCTGGACACGCACCCGTTCATCGTCTTCTTCCACCCCGGACCGGCCGGGAAGGCGGGCCTGCTCACCCGGGACGGCGCCCTGGACACCGAGGCGTTCTCCTCACCCGACCGGTTCCTCGCGGCGGGCCGCGAGCTGGCCAAGGCCTCGGGAAAGCAGGGCATCGCGTTCGGGTACGTCACCGACACCGCACAGGGCTGGCGGCTGTTCTACGGTCTGTACCGGCAGACCGGCGGCGCCTTCCGGCTGCCGCCGGGCGGCCCCGCCGAGGTGGACATCGACCGGATGACCGAGGTCATCGCCTTCATGGCGAAGATCGTCGACGGCCGTGTCAACCCCAAGCGGCTCGACTACGCCTCGGCGATCGCCTCGTTCACCAACCGCCAGACGGCGGTGATCCTGTCCGGCGAGTGGGAGCTGGGCACCTTCCGCACCGCGGACAAGGACGTGGGAGCCGCCCCCTTCCCCACGGTCTTCGGCACCCCGGCCGTCTACGCCGACTCCCACTCCTTCGTCCTGCCGCACCACCCGAGCCCGGACCCGGCGCGCCGCCGACGGACGCACCAGGCGGTGGCGGCGCTGCTGAAAGCAGGTCAGATCTGGGCGACGGCAGGGCACATCCCGGCCTACGGCCCGGTCACCCGTACCCCGGCGTACGCGAAGCTCCAGCCGCAGTCGCACTACGCGAGCGCCCAGGACCACGTCGTGCTCGACCCCTCCGTGTGGTTCGCCGGCGCCGGCTCGGACTTCCAGAACGCCATGTCGCAGGTCCTGCAGCAGGCCCTGCTCGACGGTCTCGCCCCCGACCGCGCGGCGCGCGCGATGGTGCGGCGCCTGAACACCTTCCTCAGCAAGCCCAGCCCGGCCTGACCCGGCCGCGATCCATCGCGCAGGAGGCACAACGATGTCCTCTCCCCACGCCTCGCCCCGCACCGGGGCCCTGTCGGTGCGCAGGCTGCTGCCCGCGGGCCTGCTGTTCGCGCTGCCCTTCCTCGTCCTGTTCGCCCTCTTCATGGTGTGGCCACTGGTCCAGGGCCTGTGGATGAGCCTGACCGACACCTCGCTGTCGGCCCACGCCCCGGGCTTCGTCGGCCTGGACAACTTCACGGAAGCCCTGAAGGACGCCGAAGTGTGGCGTTCCCTCGGGCACACGGTGTGGTTCACCGTCCTGTCGACGGTGCCGCTCGTCGCGGTGGCCCTCGGCATGGCGCTGCTCGTGCACACCGGCCTGCCCGGTCAGTGGGTGTGGCGACTGGCCTTCTTCGCGCCCTACCTGCTCCCGGTCGGCGTGGTGAGCCTGCTGTGGATCTGGCTGTACCAGCCGGACCTCGGCCTGCTCAACCATCTCCTGGACGTGGTCGGTATCGGGCCGGTGTCGTGGCTGAGCGACGAGTCGGTGGCGATGTGGGCGATCGTGCTGACCACCCTGTGGTGGACGGTGGGCTTCAACTTCCTGCTGTACCTGGCCGCGTTGCAGGCGGTTCCGGACCACCTGTACGAGGCCGCGGCCATCGACGGGGCGGGCGCCTGGCGCCGGCTGTGGTCGATCACCCTGCCCCAGCTGAGCCGCATCACCGCCGTCGTCACGGTGCTGCAGATCCTGGCCTCGCTCAAGGTCTTCGACCAGGTCTACCTGCTGACCAAGGGCGGCCCCGACAACTCGACGCGTCCGGTCATCGAGTACATGTACGACATCGGCTTCACCGGCTACCGGCTCGGCTACGCCTCGGCGATCAGCTACGTCTTCTTCGCCCTCGTCCTGCTCGCCTCCGCGGCCCAGTACGCCGCCCTCCGCCGCCGGGAGAAGTGACATGACCTCCACCGAACTGCCCGTCCGCCCCGCCGCACCCGCCCGTGCCGCAGGCCCGTCGAGAGCGCCACGGCGTCCGCACCGGACCGCCCGGCCGCGCACGGGTCTCACCCTCGGGGAGAGCCGGCTCGCCAGGGGCCTGGCCCTCGCGGTGCTCGCGGTGCTGGCCCTGGTGTGGCTGCTGCCGATGGCGTGGGCCCTGCTCACCGCGTTCAAGTCGGAGGAGGACGCGAGTGATCAGGGGCACTGGTTCCTGCCCCGGCACGGCTTCACCTTCCACGGGTTCTCGACGGTGTGGGAGCGCGGCGACCTTCCGCTGTGGATGCTCAACAGCTTCCTGGTCTCCGCAGCGGTCACGGCCATCACGGTGCTGGTCTCCGCGATGGCCGGATACGCCTTCTCCCGCACGGTATTCGCCGGGCGCCGATGGCTGTTCGCGCTGACCGTGGCGGCCGTGCTGGTGCCTCCGCAGCTGCTCATCGTGCCGTGGTTCCGGCAGATGCTCACCCTGCACCTCGTCGACACCTACGCGGCGGTGATCCTGCCGCAGACGGTGGCGCCGGTCATGGTGTTCATCCTGAAGAAGCACTTCGACTCGCTGCCGCGCGAGCTGGAGGAGGCCGCCCGCATCGACGGGGCGGGCCACTGGCGCGTCTTCTGGTCCGTGCTGCTGCCGTTGTCGCGGCCCATGCTCGCGGCCGTGGCGATCTTCGTGTTCATCGGGGCCTGGAACAACTTCCTGTGGCCGTTCGTGTCGACGTCGGACCCCGCCCTGATGACCTTGCCGGTCGGCATCACCTCGGTGAAGGACGCGTACGGCATCCAGTACGCGCAGACCATGGCCTCCGCCGTGCTCGCGGCGCTCCCCCTCGTCGTGGTCTTCGTGTTCTTCCAGCGTCACATCGTCAAGTCCGTCGCCACCACGGGACTCGGCGGCCAGTGACCTCCCGGGCGCACAGCGTCGAGGTCGCCCGAGCGGCGCCGGAGGCGGCTGCCTCCGGCGCCGGCCGGGCGGACGCGTGGCCGGGTCGGACACCGAACGGCGCCGCGTACCGGACGGTTCCCCTCGGCAACGGGTGATCGACGTCGAGGGCGGTGACCATCAGGGCCTCGTCCGGAACGTCGGGGTCGGCGCGCAGGGTGTCGACGAGGTCGGCCAGGAGTTCGTGTGAACGCCCTCGCGGGCTCACGCTCCCGGCGTAGGCCGGCGCGTCGTCGCCGGCCTACCTGATGTGCCGTGCGGGCCTGGTGGCCATGTGGAGCAGGTACTCCAGGGGGCCGCGCCGGAACAGACGGGTCCAGACGGTGGCCAGAAGGGCGGCGGCCCCGATGAAGGCGAGCAGTACCGGCAGTGCCGTCATGCCGTCGGAATCGATCACGGCCACGTACCAGACGCCGGAGAAGAACCAGAGGGCGACGATGTGCAGGACGTAGACGGTGAGCGCCATCATGCCGACCGCCGCGACGGGCGTGGCGAGGCGGGTGAGGCGTGGCATGCGGTCCGCGACGGTCAGGCATGCGGCCACCACCACGACGGCCACGCCCGTGTTGCCGAGAACTGAGAAGGTGGTCTCGCTGTGCGGGACCGCCACCAGCAGCCAGGCCAGTGGAGTGCGGCCCGCGGGTTCGCCGGCGGTGTCGGACCACCAGGCCGACGCGACCGACCCGCCGTGCGTGGCGGCCGCCAGCGTGGAGAGAGCGTGCGGGACCAGTCGCAGGGCCAGCCAGGAGCCGCCGTAGCCGGTCACGGCCAGCACCCCACCGGCGAGGGTCAGCCGGCGTAGGGCGCCGGGGCGGGTGAGGTCCAGCCGGGCCACCGCCATGCCCGCGACGACGAACGGCATCCAGGTGAGAAGCGGATACGAGCCGGTGAACAGCAGTTCCATGAAGCCGTCCGTGCCGGTGATCCGGGCCAGCGGGTCATGTGCGACAACAGCGTCCGCCCAGGCCCCCCGCTCGATCGAGCCCCGGATGACGTACAGCAGTTGGGGCAGGACCAGCGCCCCCATGACGGCGACGACCGCGAGGATGCCCGCCCGCAGCCGGCACAGCGGGAGGAGGAGCAGGAAGAGCAGGCCGTAGAAGCTGAGGATGACGTCGATGTCGGTGTTCAGGGCGGTCAGGGCGTAGCCGAGAGCCATCAGGACGAGGCCGCGGATCCCGACCCGGGCCACCGCCTGCCGGCCGGCGCGGCCGACGCGGGGCTGCGGGCGGCCGGTCATGATCACCACGGAGAAGCCGGCGAGGAGCGCGAAGAGAGCGGAGGAGCGGCCGCTCGCCGCCTCCATCAGGAACCCCACAGGGCCGCCCACCGCCGCGTCGGGACCGAGGTGGACGGCGTACATGCCGAACACCGCCAGTCCGCGGGCCACGTCGATGCCGATCAGCCGTCCCGTCGACGACGTAACGGCGGGCGTGGGCCGGCGGTCCGTCGCGCGCCCCCGTGACACGTGTGCGCGTGCACCCGGCAATGCGTGGCACGTCATGTATCCAGGGTCGACCTCGCACCCGCCCCGGTGCCTCTGACGGCTTTCCGAAGGCCTCCGCCGACCGGCCGGAGCCGCACCGGCCGACCGGCTGGGACGGCTCCGCCGACCGGCGGGCAGGCGACGCGGCCCCGCGTGCGGACGCGCCGGGCGTGGTAGGCATCGGGCGTCGTGTAGGTGAGGAGCTCAGGTGATCCGGGTACTGCTGGTCGACGACGAGGCCCTGGTCCGTACGGGTTTCACACACATTCTCAACACGGCGGACGACATCGAGGTCGTCGCGGCGGTGGAGGGCGCCCAGGCCGTGCGGACGGCGCGCGACCTGTGTCCCGACATCGTTCTGCTGGACATCCGGATGCCGGACGTGGACGGGCTCACCGTGCTGGCCGGCCTCCGCCGCCTGCCGAACCCTCCGGTGGTGGCCATGCTCACCACGTTCGACACCGACGAGTACGTGACGACCGCTCTGCGCTCGGGCGCCGCCGGCTTTCTGCTGAAGGACACGGATCCCGATCAGCTCCCGCATCTCGTCCGCACCCTCGCCGAGGGCGGCCCCGTGTTGTCGTCCAAGGTCGCCCGCACGGTGGTGGACGGCTACCTCGAGGGCGGCGTGCACGACGCGGCAGCCGTCCGCCTCACCGGCCGGCTGACCGAGCGCGAACGGGCCGTCCTCGTCCTCATGGCCCAGGGACTCGCCAACACCGACATCGGCGAACGGTTGCACCTGAGCACCGGCACCGTCAAAGGCCATGTCAGCGCCGTCTTCGCCAAGCTCGAGGTGAGCAGCCGGGTCCAGGCGGCGGTGATCGCCCAGCGAGCCGGCCTGCTGGCGCCGCCCGAGGGCGGGGAGACCTGATGAAACCCCGGAGACCACCGGCTGCCCTGCTGGACGCGGCCCTCGTCCTGGTCTCGCTGGCGGACACCTGGGTCAACGTCGACCCCACGGCGCGGGTGCGCCTGGCCTGCGCGCTGCTCGGCGCCTTCGCTCTCGTCCTGCGTCGCCGCCGGCCCCTGGTGACCTTCCTGCTCACGCTCCCGACCGCGCTGGTCACCGACGCGTCGTTCGCCCCCGTGGCCGCGCTGTACACGCTCTCCTCGCTCAGCCGTCACCGCTTCCTGCTGGCCGTCTGCGCGCTCACCTTCGCTCTCACCGACTTCCTGCCCTGGCCCTGGTCGTCCTGGCGGCCCACCGAACTCACCCAGGCCGCGAACCTGTTCCACCTCACTTATACGCTGGCCACCGCGGCTGCTCCCGTCTTCCTCGGCCAGTTGGTGCAGGCCCGGCGCGAACTGTCCGTGCGGCTCGCCGAGATCTCCGAGGCCCGCGAGAACGAACGGCTGCTGACCACCCAGAGCGTTCTGGCGAAGGAGCGGGCGCAGCTCGCCCGGGAGATGCACGACGTGGTCTCCCACCAGGTCAGCCTCATCGCCGTACAGGCCGGAGCGCTCCAGGTCAGCAGCCGGGACCCCGAGACCCGGCAGGCCGCGGAGACCATCCGGCGGCTCAGCGTGCAGACCCTGGACGAACTGCGGCACATGGTCAGCGTGCTGCGGGCGGCGGGCAGCCGGCCCACGGAACTCACCCCTCAGCCGTCCATCGCCGACCTCGAGCGACTGGTCAGCGGCAGCGGCATCGAGGCCGAGCTGGAGACCGACGTGTCCGAGGACCTCTCGCCGGCCGTCCAGCGTGCCGTCTATCGCACGGTCCAGGAGGCCCTGACCAACGTCCGCAAGCACGCCCCCGGGGCCAGGGCGACCGTGCGCATCCACCAAGTGGACGGCACGCTGCGCGCCACCGTCACCAACACGGCCGCCACCCGGCTCGCACTCGCCCTGCCCAGTGCCCACCACGGCCTCGCGGGTCTGCGCCAGCGCGCCGAACTCCTGGGCGGCACGGTCAGCGCCGGTCCCACCGCCGACGGCGGGTGGGAGCTCCGCCTGGAACTGCCGGTCGATCAGAACCGGTGACCGCTCAGGTGCGGGGCAGCCCCCAGCGGGGTGCTTCCCCGTCGCCGCGTACGGGTGCGACGGTCAGGTCGGGCCGGCTGCCCTCGGCCGTGATCAGCGCGGACTCGCCCTTGCGCAGGGCGATGTGCACGGTACCGTCGCCGGGGTCGGTGTGCCGCAGAGGCCGGCCCCGCCCGTCCCTGACGTCGACCGGCCCGTCGATCCCGTGCCGTACGACGCAGGGCGCGCCGGCCTCGCTGACGAGGCGCACCCAGCGGGTGGTGCCGCTCTGGCGGACCGCGCTCAGCAGGAAGGCTCCCTGCGTACGGAAGTGGTGCACGGTCACGTCCGCCCAGGCGGCGGGGAGCGCCGGGAACACCCTGACGACACCGCCCCAGGACTGGCAGACCATGTCGTGCAGGGACTGGGCCGCCGACAGCGGTGTCTCGATGACCGGGCCCGACTCCTTGTACATGGTGTTGGGCTGGATGAAGCGGTTCATCAGCTCGCCCAGGTACTTCAGCGCGTCCTCTCCCTTGCCGAGCAGCGCCGACATCGAGGCGGCGCCCGTGAAGGTGTATCCCTGCAGGGCTCCTTCGAAGCCCACCCAGTGCGCCAGCGACTTCTCGATCAGGGCGCGTTCCTCGGGGGTGCGGCCGGTCAGCTCGTACAGCGGGTAGACGGCGAGCAGATGCGAGTAGTGGCGATGGGACTTCGCGAAGGGGATGTCGGCGCCGATCATGAAACCGTTGGCGTCCGTCGGGTACGGCACCCGCCTGGCCAGCACCTCTCGCCAGCGGGGCGCCAGTTCGTCGTCGATGCCGAGGAGTTCGGCGGATTCGAGGAGGGTGCGGCAGCCCCAGGTCAGCAGCATCAGGTCGTAGTTGCAGTCGCGCGAGTCACCGCCGTACTCCGGGGAGAAGGTGGCGGGCAGGTGCAGTCTGCCGTCCGGGCCGGGCTCGACGAAGTGCAGGTAGTAGTTGACCGCCTTGCGCAGGAGGGGGAAGAGGACGTCCCTCAGGATCGATTCGTCCATCGTGTGCCGGTAGCTCAGCCAGACGTTGTGCAGTGCCCAGGTGAGGTTGCCGACCTCGGGAGTCGGCGGGTCCTGGCCGGGGATGCCGACGCCGTAGCCGGTGAGCGTGCCGGCGGCGCCGTTGACGAGGTGGGGGTCGGTGGTGCGCGGGATGCCGAGCGAGTCCGCGCGGTACCGCGGCGCCACCTCCTTGGCGAGGTTGTCCCGGAACTCGCTCAACGCCCGGGTGACCGCGTCCAGTTCGAGGTGGTCGGAGCCGTGGATGAGCCAGTACTCCAGCTGCACGTTGAGGTTCCACCAGGTGTTGGGCCACGGGGTGGGTTCCAGCCAGGGGCCGCTGGTGGCCATCACCGGGGCGTCGCGGCGGGCGGCGGAGGCGGCCTTGTACAGCTGGATCCAGTAGAAGCGCTGGATCCGGGCGTCGGGCAGGGACAGGAAGCTCTTGCGGTAGTAGGCGTGCCACCAGGCGCGGTGGGTGGCGGCCAGGGAGGAGCAGGGCAGCCGGTCCGCGGCACGGACCGCCTTCAGGGCCCGGTCCAGGGCCGTGGAGCCGGGGTAGGAGTGCGCGACGTGCGCGTAGAGGGTCCGGGTCCGGCCCCTGGTCCGTTCCCGCCACGCCGTCACGTGCTGTCCGCCCGCCAGCAGGGGCTGCACGGCGGCGGTCACTCCGTCGTGGTCGGCGACCTCGGCGGGCGGGTTGCCCTGGTAGCCGTCCGGGAGCGGCTTGAAGGCGGCACGCGGGCTGATCGCGTCCGCCGGGTGGAACACCCAGCGGAAGCCGCGTTCACCCTCGCTCGGCGTCACCTCCACGGCGAGGACCGAGCGGTCGTTGTGGACCAGGGCGCGCAGGGTCAGGATGCCCCGGTCGGTGGTGAGGGTGCCGGTCAGCTCGGCGTCGTCCAGCGCGAGCCGCCAGTCGATGCCGGTGATGGCGCCCACCGGCTCCAGGGTGAAGTGGCCGATGGGCAGCCGGGCCAGGCCGAAGAGCGAGCCGAACTCGGGGCGGTGGTCCTGCACCTCGGAGTGCTGGACGTTGAAGCGCACGGCGCGCGACGCGGCTCCCGGCTCGGCGTAGATTCCCGAGCCCAGCAGGCCGTTGCCGAGGAACGGGCCCTCGTACCAGGTCGTCGGCATCCGCTGCCAGACCAGGTCGGCGTCCTCGAGGACGGTCTGCCAGGGGTCGGAGGTCTCCGCCGTGGGCTCGGCACGGTCCGCGGCCAGGGCCGGTGTGGGCAGCCCCGGGGCGAGCAACGCCCCACCCACGGCGGATCCGGTGACGAGGACGGAACGTCTGGACGGACTGAGCTCGGACGGGCTGGGCACGTTGCCTCCAGGCGGCTCGGTGATTCATCGGAGCTATCCCGGAAAGAAACGTAGAAAATGGCGCCACGCACGTCAATGAGGCGGGAGAGATCCCATGTATTTGGGAGGCGGCAACGCGCAGCGACCGGCCAACCACCGAGCCGGACCTGGCAATTCGCCTCAACAGCACTGAACTGTCCACGAATTGCCCGCCGTTGGCCGCACATGTGGGGCACCTCTCGTACCGCTCGCGTTCCGGCAGGTCAGCGGCGTCCGGCCGGCGCCCCGGAGTGCTCCGAACGGCCGTACCGAGTGGTCCGAACACAGGGCCGCGGCTAGCGTCGTACTAATATTTCCGGCTTGCACCGAGCTGGAGCCGGACAACCCCAGGCAGACCTGCGGGCCCGCCAGCGCCCCGGAGGCTTCCGGGAACGAGACGCGAGGACCGGATGGCAGCCATACACGAGGGCAGCGCTCTCGGCCTGCTCGACGAAGAGATCCGCGAGCAGTTCGGCAACACCGCACGCCTCTCGGCGGGGCCCGCCGCCTCGCCGCGCACGCTCGTCGACGTCTTCGACGCGTCCGTGCGTTCGTACCCGGACGAGCTCGCCCTGGACGACGGCAGCACGCGTCTCACCTACCGCGCGCTCGCCGCCGAGGTCGACCGGCTGCGCCGGCGGCTCGCCGAGGCCGGAGTGGGACTCGGTGACCGGGTCGGCGTGCGGGTGCCCTCGGGTACCAATGATCTGTACGTCGCCGTTCTGGCCGTGCTCGCGGCCGGTGCCGCCTACGTTCCCGTCGACGCCGAGGACCCCGACGAGCGGGCCGCGCTGGTGTTCGGGGAGGCGGAGGTGCGGGCCGTCGTCGGGGTGGGGCACGGGATCGACCTGCGCGACTCGTCCGGCGGCCCCGCCGGGCGGCCCGGTGTCGAGCACGACGCCTGGATCATCTTCACCTCCGGGTCCACCGGCAGGCCCAAGGGCGTGGCCGTCACGCACCGCAGTGCCGCCGCCTTCGTGGACGCCGAGGCGGCGCTGTTTCTCACGGACGAGCCGATCGGGCCCGGGGACCGGGTCATGGCGGGGCTCTCCGTGGCCTTCGACGCCTCCTGCGAGGAGATGTGGCTGGCCTGGCGGTACGGGGCCTGTCTGGTGCCCGTACCCCGGGCGCAGGTCAGGAGCGGCGCCGACCTCGGGCCCTGGCTGGTCGAGCAGGAGATCACGGTGGTCTCCACGGTGCCCACGCTGGCCGCGCTGTGGGAGCCGGAGACCCTCAACGACGTGCGTCTGCTGATCTTCGGCGGTGAGGCCTGCCCGCCCGAGCTGGCACAACGGCTGGTCACCGAGGGGCGCGAGGTGTGGAACACCTACGGGCCCACGGAGGCGACCGTCGTGGCCTGTGCCGCGCTGATGACGGGCGAGGAGCCGGTGCGCATCGGGCTGCCGCTGAACGGCTGGGAACTGGCCGTCGTGGACGAGGGCGGCGAGCCCGTGGCCATGGGCGGCAGTGGACAGCTCGTGATCGGCGGGGTCGGACTCGCCCGGTACCTGGACGCCGAGAAGGACGCGGAGAAGTACGCGCCGCTCGAGTCCCTGGGCTGGGAGCGGGCCTACCGCAGCGGTGACCTGGTCCGGGCCGAGCCCGAAGGACTGGTCTTCCTGGGCCGGGCCGACGAGCAGATCAAGCTCGGCGGGCGGCGGATCGAGCTGGGTGAGGTCGATGCGGCGCTGCAGGCCCTGCCGGGCGTCGCGGGCGCGGCCGCCGCGGTGCGCACCGCCCGCAGCGGCAACCAGCTGCTCGTCGGGTACGTCGTCACCCAGGACGGCTGGGACCAGGGGGCGGCGGTCGAGAAGCTGCGTGCCGAGCTGCCCGCCGCCCTCGTCCCGCTGCTCGCCCCCGTAGAGGAGCTGCCGACCCGCACCTCCGGCAAGGTCGACCGCAACGCACTCCCCTGGCCCCTGGAAGGGCTGGAGACCAGCGGGAAGTCCGAACAGCTCTACGGCACCGAGGCATGGCTCGCCGAGCAGTGGACCGAAGTCCTCGGCATCCCGGTGAGCGACGCCTCGGACGACTTCTTCGCGATCGGCGGCGGCAGCCTCGCCGCCGCCCAGCTCACCACCCGGCTGCGCACCCGCTACCCGAGCGCGGCCGTCCTCGACATCTACCAGCAGCCGGTGCTGCGCAAGCTGGCGCGGCGGCTCGAGGCCTCGGCGCAGGAGGACGCCGAGACCCGCGCGGTCGTGCCGGTCCCGGTTCGCGCCCAGGCGCTCCAGACGCTCCTGCTGGTGCCGCTGTTCACCGTGCTCGGGCTGCGCTGGACCCTCGCGCTGGCCGCGCTGGGCAATCTGCTGCCCGGCTACGCCTGGTTGCCCACCGCCTCCTGGTGGCTGATCGGCGCGGGTGCCGTGCTGCTGTTCAGCCCGCCCGGGCGCATCGCGGTCGCGGCGGGCGGTGCGCGGCTGCTGCTGCGGGGCGTGCGGCCCGGGCGGTATCCGCGCGGCGGGAGCGTGCATCTGCGGCTGTGGACCGCGGAGCGGCTGGCCGAGTTCAGCGGGGCGACCTCGCTGACCGGGACGTGGCTCGAGCGGTACGCGCGGGCCCTGGGCGGCAAGGTCGCCGCCGACGTGGATCTGCACTCGCTGCCGCCGGTCACCGGCATGCTCAAGCTCGGGCGCGGGGCCGCCGTGGAGTCCGAGGTGGACCTGTCGGGCCACTGGCTGGACGGCGACCTGCTGGAGATCGGGCCGGTGAAGGTCGGCGCCCACGCCGTCGTGGGGACGCGCAGCATGCTCTTCCCCGGCGCCCGTGTGGGCAAGCGGGCCGAGGTGGCGCCCGGCTCCGCGGTCACCGGTCAGATCCCGACCGGACAGCGCTGGGCGGGGGCGCCCGCGGCCAAGCTGGGCAAGGCCAAGCGCAACTGGCCCAAGGAGCGTCCGCGGCGGGGCACGTACTGGCGCGTCATGTACGGCATGACCGGCTTGGCGCTGAGCGGCCTGCCGCTGCTCTCGGGTGCGGCCGCGCTGCTGGTGGCCGGGCTGTTCGTGGCGCCCGGCGACGGAGCCGGAGAGGCACTGCGGCACGCGGCGCTCGCGCTGGTGCCGGCCACGCTCGCCTTCGGGCTGGCGTACGCGCTGCTGATCCTGGTCGCCGTCCGGCTGCTCAGCCTGGGCCTGCGCGAAGGCACCCATCCGACGCACGGCCGCACCGGCTGGCAGGCGTGGACGGTCACCCAGTTGATGGACCGCTCCCGGGAGACGTTGTTCCCGCTGTACGCCGGGCTGGTGACACCGGTGTGGCTGCGGCTGCTCGGGATGCGCGTCGGGCGGGGCGCCGAGGTCTCCACCGTCCTGGCCCTGCCGAGCCTGACCACCGTCGGCGACGGCGCCTTCCTCGCGGACGACACGCTGACCGCGCCGTACGAACTGGGCGGGGGCTGGATGCGGATCGGGCGCGCGGAGATCGGACGGCGGGCCTTCCTGGGCAACTCCGGGATGACGGCGCCCGGCCGCAGCGTGCCGGACGGCGGCCTGGTCGGGGTGCTGTCCGCGACCCCGAAGAAGGCGAAGAAGGGCACCTCGTACCTGGGTCTGCCGCCGGTGAAGCTGCCGCGCAGCGCGAGCGACGGCGACCAGAGCCGTACGTACGCCCCGCCCGCCCGGCTGCTGTGGGCGCGCGGGGCGGTGGAGCTGTGCCGGATCGTGCCGGTGCTGTGCTCGGCGGCGCTGGCCGCGCTGACGGTGGCGGCGCTGTGCGCGCTGGGGGTGTGGGCGCCGCTGCTGTCGGGGCTGGTGCTGCTCGCGGCGGGTGCCGTGGCGGCCGTGGTGTCGGTCGTCGCCAAGTGGCTGCTGGTGGGCCGGCACCGGGGCGGAGAGCATCCGCTGTGGAGTTCCTTCGTGTGGCGCAACGAGCTGGCGGACACGTTCGTGGAGGTGCTTGCGGTGCCGTGGCTGGCCGGTTCGGTGCCGGGCACGCCGGTGATGACGGTGTGGCTGAGGGGTCTCGGCGCGCGGATCGGCAGGGGTGTCTGGGTGGAGAGCTACTGGCTGCCGGAGACGGATCTGGTGACCCTGGAGGAGGCCGCGACCGTGAACCGCGGCTGTGTGCTCCAGACACACCTCTTCCACGACCGGATCTTGAGGACGGATACTGTGGTTCTCCGTGAGGGCGCCACGCTGGGCCCTGGCGGGATCGTGCTGCCCGGCAGCACGATCGGGGCCCGTACGACTCTGGGTCCCGCGTCGCTCGTCATGGCCGCGGAGTCCGTCCCGGACGACACCCGTTGGCTCGGCAACCCGATCGAGGCATGGCGTCCCTGAGAGGGTTCTTCCGGAGTCGGCGCGGTCCGGAGGAACACAGCGGAACGTGTGGTGGGCCGGCACGGAGGACCAGCACAGCGCAGGGAGCAGACGCGGCAGTGGCAGTTCAGCAGTCAGCGGGTCCGGACCCGTACTTCCCGGCCAATGGCGATTCCCGTTACCGGGTGCACCGCTACGAGCTCACTCTGGACTACCGCCCGGGCCCGAACCGGCTGTCGGGCACGGCCCGGATCAACGCCATCGCGGGCCGGGCGCAGCTGACCGAGTTCCAGCTGAACCTGGCCGACTTCAGGATCGGCCGGGTCCGGGTGGACGGCCGGCAGCCGCACTACACGCACCGGGGCGGCCGGCTGCGCATCCGGCCCGCGAAGCCGCTGCGGGCCGGGGCCGCCTTCACGGTGGAGGTGCACTGGTCGGGCAACCCGCGGCCGGTGGCCAGCGCCTGGGGCGGGCTCGGCTGGGAGGAGCTGGAGGACGGGGCACTGGTGGCCAGCCAGCCGGTCGGGGCGCCGTCCTGGTACCCGTGCAACGACCGGCCCGCCGACAAGGCGTCGTACCTGCTGTCGATCACCACGCCGTCGGCGTACTCGGTGGTCGCGGGCGGCCGGCTGCTGACCCGTACGACGAAGGCGTCGACGACCACGTGGGTCTACGAGCAGGCGGCGCCCACGTCCAGCTATCTGGTCGGGCTGGCGATCGGCAAGTACCAGACCGTGCTGCTGGGCGATCCGGGGCCGGGCGGCGTGCCGCAGCACGGGCACATCCCGGCGCATCTGCTCCCGGAGTTCTCCAGGGACTTCGCCCGGCAGCCCGCGATGATGGAGCTGTTCCAGGAGTTGTTCGGGCCGTACCCGTTCGACGAGTACGCCGTCGTCGTGACGGAGGAGGAGCTCGACGTCCCGGTGGAGGCACAGGGCTTGTCGCTGTTCGGCGCCAACCACGTGGACGGCGCCCGGGGTTCGGAGCGGCTGGTCGCGCACGAGCTGGCGCACCAGTGGTTCGGCAACAGCGTGTCCCTGGCCGACTGGCGGCACATCTGGCTGAACGAGGGCCTCGCCAAGTACGCGGAGTGGCTGTGGTCGGAGCGCTCGGGCGGCCGTACCGCCCGGCAGCTGGCCGCCTCCGCGCACCGGTCGCTGGCCGCGCTGCCGCAGGACCTGCGGCTGTCCGACCCGGGCCGCAAGCTGATGTTCGACGACCGGCTCTACCAGCGAGGCGGCATCGCCGTGCACGCGGTGCGCGTCGCCCTGGGCGACGAGGCGTTCTTCCGCATGCTGCGCGGCTGGGCCGAACTGCACCGCGGCGCGGCCGTGACGACCGCGACGTTCACCGCGCACGTGGCTCGCTACGCGGACGACCCGCTGGACGGTCTGTTCACGGCCTGGCTGGACGACACACGACTTCCCCCACTGCCCGTGGCCGACTCGCGGCCGGCCGTCTGACGGCGGGGGGGGGGGGGGGGGGGGGGGGGGGGGGGGGGGGGGGGGGGGGGGGGGGGGGGGGGGGGGGGGGGGGGGGGGGGGAGAGGGGGGGGGGGGGGGGGGGGGGGGGGGGGGGGAGGGGGGGGGGGGGGGGGGGGCCCCCTCCTCCCTCTT